>JBAQEN010000273.1:0-3187 GCA_049286765.1 Methylococcaceae bacterium | reverse complement strand
CGCTAGCACATAGTATTGCTGCTATTGTGCGCGCTATATACGGTAAGACCCGCAAGTGTCTGGTGCTCGACCTGGATAATACGCTATGGGGAGGGGTGATCGGTGATGATGGGGTGAACGGATTGCGCTTGGGGAACGAGACGCCTGAGGCTGAAGCATATACTGCCATTCAACTTTACTGTCTCGAACTGAAGCGGCGCGGCGTATTGCTTGCTGTATGCTCGAAAAACGATCCGAAAATTGCGCAGGAAGGCTTCTCACATCCCGACAGTATTCTTAGCCTTGAAGATTTTTCTGCCTTCAAGGCAAGCTGGGGCCAGAAAGACGAAGCCATCGTAGAAATTTCGCACGAACTCAATATAGGACTTGACAGCCTGGTGTTCCTTGATGACAACCCCGCCGAACGTGAGCTTGTGGCGACACGATTGCCGATGGTTGCAGTCCCGGATATCGGTAGTGATCCTTCGAATTATATCGAGATACTTGACCGGCAGCTTTACTTTGAGCCGCTCGATATCTCCGCCGAAGATCTCAAACGGGCATCGTACTATGCGTCGAATACACAACGCAATCTGGTCCAGGCGAGCTACGGAAACTATGGAGAATTCCTCGATTCACTCGAGATGAAAGCCGAGATTCGTCCGTTTGTTCCGGTCTATATGGACCGGATAGCGCAACTGACCAACAAGTCCAATCAATTTAATCTGACCACCCGGCGTTACACGCTCGGCGAGTTAGAGGCAATGCGTTGTGATCCACGGTATCTGACACTGTACGGCAGGCTGGCAGACAAATTCGGCGATAACGGACTCGTGTCCGTCATCGTCGGCCGGATTGAGTCGGACGAGCTAGACATAGAACTTTGGCTCATGAGTTGCAGGGTTCTCAAGCGGGATCTCGAAATTGCTATGCTCGATAAGCTTGTGGAGCAGGCAAAGGAACGCAGTATAAAATGGATTCTGGGAACGTATTTACCGACACCCAAGAACGGACTGGTAGCTGACCACTACGAGAAACTCGGCTTCGAGTTGGTTCAAAGTAATGAGGAAGGCAGCCAGTGGCGGCTCGATGTTCAAACCTATACACCGAAAAACACACATATCAGCGAGGATAACAATGAATGAAATACTTGACCGGTTACAACCGATCTTTCGTGAAGTGCTTGAAAACAATGACCTGGTCATCACTGAGATGTCGAGCGCCAAGAACGTCGAAAATTGGGATTCTCTGGCGCACATAAACCTTGTGTCGGTCATCGAACAGGAGTTCAAAATTCGTTTTGCGCTTGGAGAGCTGGAGACTCTCAACAACGTTGGCGATATGATCGAGCTTATGAAGAAAAAAATGAAGCGATGAACAGCTACTCTTGGAGCGATCTCCATGTCGACGCCCCATTTGGGCGGGAGCTTGGTTGCAAGGACATGGTGATCCATGGTTTTTAATCGGCAAGCTATTATGACAATTCCTAATCTCACTTTTCACCATCTTGGACTCGCGGTTAAGAAACCACAGCCAGCAACGGCTTTTGTTTCAGCCCTTGGTTATACGGTCGGCGAAACTGTTTTCGATCCTGGTCAGAACGTTTTTTTGATGCTATGCACACATGAAACCGAACCGGCCATAGAAATTATATGGCCAAGTGAAACACAAGGCCCTATTGATAACCTGACAAAGCAACATCCTTCCGGCATTGTTTATCATATGTGTTACGAAACGACCAATCTGGATGCAGTGCTTGTCAAATTCGAAGAAATTGGCAACAGGGTAGTCTGTGTTTCTCCTGCAAAACCAGCGCCCTTGTTTGGTAATCGAGAAGTCTCGTTTTACAGCGTTATGGGCATTGGTTTGATTGAAATCTTATCTTAAATTAAGAATGGAGAATTGAATCCACCTAAAGTTTTTATTTTTTGTATAAGCATTTATGCCAAAGGAAAAATAAACAATGAATGCAGATGTATCCGATGACAAAAACTACCATTCTGTCCCCGTGGATGAAAGATACCAGTTACCAAATGACATGGACGTTAATTCCGTCGACGCGTATAAAAATGTTTATCTTTGCTCGGACATATCTATCAGAGTGGATTCGGAGTCTCCCTACACTATAGAAGCGCTGTTTCTGGCGCGAACACCCAGCAAGTTTGCCGCGAACCAAAATCCTGCTGGCCAGCACCCCACGGTGAACGGCGTCATACCGGCTTGCGGGTATCTGTTGTCCAAACAAGTAAGCATCATAACTTGCATTAATCTGCCGGTCACGGCTGGAGTACTAATCTGATGGAATTACATACGTTCTCGTTCTTTCTGCTGTTTCTCCCCGCAGTCGTAATCATGAATTGGGCGTTGTGCACGCGCGGGCGATCCATTGCTAGAAAGTGGCTGCTTCTCATCGCGTCGCTTGTTTTCTATGCGGTCTCAAGCGTGGAGACGCTGCCGATCTTGCTCGGCTCGCTCGCCATGAATTGGTTCATAGCAGGCCGTATTCAAGGCACAGCTTACGGATCATTGCGCCAGCGCTGGCTGATGCTTGGTATCACGCTCAACGTAATCTTGCTTGTGGTTTTCAAATACAGTCATTTCCTTGCCGACAACATCAATGAGTTCTGGGGCTGGCATCTCAGTCTTCCTGCTTTTGCGCTGCCGTTAGGGATTAGCTTTTTTACCATTCAGCAGATTATGTACCTTGTCGACTGCTCTGAGGAAATGATATCTCCAGCGCCGCTGCTCGAGCATTCGACTTTCATCTCTTTTTTCCCCTATATTGCGGCTGGGCCAATCGTCCGGGGAGGAGTCATCTTGCCGCAACTCGATTCAAGCGGATACCCAAGTGAAAAGCGGTTAGCGACCGGCCTCATGATCTTTATCATTGGCCTCTTCAAAAAGGTAGTGCTGGCCGATCAGTCGTTTGGACGTTTTGCCGATGAAGGCTTCTCGGCAGCGGCACAACTTGGATTAGCGGAAGGCTGGCTTACTGGTGTGTCGTACACGTTTCAGTTGTACTTCGATTTCAGCGGTTACTCGGACATGGCTGTCGGGATAGGCTTGATGCTGGGTTTGAGTTTGCCGGAAAACTTCAATAGCCCATTCAAGGCATTGTCCATTATCGATTTTTGGAAACGCTGGCACATCACGTTGTCGAACTTCATCACGACCTATCTGTATACGCCGATGGCCCGCTCTATGCGCC
>JBAQEN010000272.1:0-1956 GCA_049286765.1 Methylococcaceae bacterium | reverse complement strand
AAGTTAAAGGGTCATAAAAAGCCATATTATGAATCCTGCTCTCTGTCTCTTTCTTTTCAGTAATATCTGAAAAAACGGATACATAATGACTCACCTCGCCCTTATCATTTTTGACTGCGGTAATGGTCTGCCATTCCGGATAGATTTCACCATTTTCACGGCGGTTCAACATCTCCCCCTCAAATCGGCCATTCGTTATTAATCGCTTCCAGAAGTCCTGAAAATACGCCTTATCATGACACCCTGAAGCAAGAATTCTTGGATTCTTTCCTAGAACTTTTTCCTGAGAATAACCGGTAATTTCCGTGAAGGCCTTATTCACCTGCAAAATATTGAAGTTCTTATCGGTGATCATGATCCCTTGCTGACTTTCAAATGTGGTTGCCGCCAGGCGCAATTGCTCTTCCCCCTGCTTCTGTTTCGTTATATCAATTATGAAACCAAACATTTCAGTCACTTCGCCATTATCAACAGTTAAATTGACATAATCACGCAACCAGATCCACCTGCCATCTGCTGTAATCATCCGATATTCAAAATCGTGATTGCGATGATTCCTGGTTTCTTCCGCACAATATGCTAGAGCGGTTTCCCTGTCATCTTCATGAATATGTTGCGGCCAAAACTCAACTTCATTAAGCCAGAGCTCGACTGGATATCCTAAAATACTCTCTGCCTCATCACTAACGAACAAAAACCTGCAAGTAACCGGGTCAGCACGCCAAACAATTGCCGACTGGGTTTGAACCAGTTTTCTAAACTGCTGTTCACTTGCTGATAGTTTATTGTGGCTTAGCCTTAGCTCCTCGGTACGTTTATCAACTTCAGAACGGATCGATTCATTCTTACCAGTTAACACCAATAATCCGATACTCATGAAACCGGTCAAAAACATACCGCCTGCAAGCAATTGCCATACTGTCCAGGAATAATTCTCACCGAGGAATTGGTTATCCGGCTCCACCTGTAAAATCCACTTATGACCGCCCAAATCGATAGCTTTTAGCATAGTCAAAGCTAGCGGATCTGAAGCGTCCTGATCCTTATTGGCTAGTAGCAACGATGTTTGTTGGGGCTTACTTTGTTCGGGTACAAGATTAACGATGACATGCTCAATTCTTCCCCTCCCCGTAGCATCTTTAACAAAGTTTTTAATATTAAAAGCCCCGGCTACAAAACCCTTAACGCATTGGCAACTTTTTTCTCCGGTTTCAATGACAGGCATAAAAACAAGCAACTCGTCTTTGCTCATCACTGTAGCCTCCGTTAAACCCAAATCAAGTTTATTGGCTAAGTTAACAGCTGAGTCAAAATCCATGTTTTTATAGTCTTTATTGGCTGCCGTGTATCGGCTGGTATAGTTTTCTCCTTTGAGATCCCTATGAACATCCAGCCATTCAAGACGAGAAAGATCATGATGTTGATTAAAGGCCGATAGGGAAAATAGCTGGAAGCCGGCTTTCGTCAACGCTCTATCTAAACCAGATAATTGCTTTAAAATAGCCAAATGCCGTTCAAACTCATTTTGCAAATTATCATTGACGCCATGCATTTGTCTGCCAATGACGTTATGTAACCTTTTAACCTCTCGCCTTTGCGCAGATAAATAACCGGCGGCCACGACTAAAAACATGATGGTCAGCGGCAAACCTAAAGTATATAAACGTTGCTGCCATATTCTATGAGAACGATCAAACATGATAAAGCACAACGGCGTAAAAATTGCGATACCCATACAATCACCGAGCCACCAAGTTAAAAAGGAGAAAACCAGGTCTTGTTCAGTGATAACGCCGTTCAGAAATAGACCATAAATACTCAAAGTTGCCGGAATAAAAGTCGCAACCGGCCCTGCGAATAGAAAAAACAGGATAATTAACCGGGTCGAAATTAACTCATTGGGATAACCCGCATATTTTTTGATTAAAATACAGCCCAACCAGGATCTGATAACAC
>JBAQEN010000271.1:0-1522 GCA_049286765.1 Methylococcaceae bacterium | reverse complement strand
GGCCAAAACGTATTATCAGAACGCTGATTTTTTAAGTTTTTTTGAATCGGAATATGAACGAATGATGGATCAGATTTATTATTTGGGGCCATTACGTGAATACCCGAAAAGAGAATATCAGTGGTCTGGTTCCAGTCCTTTTGATGTTGGCTTTCGTGGAGAACGTACCGTCGATGCGATTTTATCGGCTACCATTCGCAACGAAAAACGGAATCTGGGTAAGCGCACTAAGCTCAGAACTTTTCAAGAAATTATTGCTTATTGGCTTAAAGAATTGGGGTTGATACAGGCGTTCTCAATTAATGAAATTGCTCCAGGCTCTAATCTATATCGTGCCGTTGTTAAAAGAGACAAAGAAAGCCCTGAAGTTTTCTTAACCGATGTGGGGTTTGGTGTTTCCCAAGTATTACCTGCCCTTGTGCTGCTTTATTATGTGCCCGAAGGCAGTACAGTGTTGATGGAACAGCCGGAAATACATTTGCATCCATCGGTGCAAAGCGGTTTAGCCGATGTGATTCTGCAAGTAGCAAAGCACCGCAATATACAGGTTATAGTAGAAAGTCATAGCGAGCATTTATTAAGACGTTTTCAAAGACGCATTGCTGAGGAAGAATATTTAGTCGATGACCTAAAGCTGTATTTTTGTAACAGCAAAGATGGCGTATCACAATTATCCAATCTGGATATAGACTTGTTTGGTGATATACGAAATTGGCCGGAAAACTTTTTTGGCGATGAAATGGCAGAAATTGCGGCTACTCGAAAAGCGGCTCTTAAACGAAAAGTACAGGGGGCCTCTACGGGTGTCTGATAAATTCGTTATTGACACTAACGTTGCTATAGCAGCAAATGGCAGAAATACACATGCTGGTATAACTTGCCAATTGGCTTGTATTAATTGGCTGGAAAATTGCCGCAATTTGCATATTGCCCTTGATAAATCAGATCTAATTATGACTGAGTATGAGCGTCACTTAAGTCATAAAGGTGGGCCCGGTGTCGGTGATATGTTTTTTAAATATTTACATAATAATCAATATGCATCATCAAAAATTCATTTAGTAGAAATACACCCTAATAATGAACCTGATCGTGGATTTGAAGAATTGCCTATAAATCAGCTTGACCCGTCAGACCGTAAATTTTTATCTATCGCGGTGGTTGCTAAAGCGATTATTATTAATGCGACAGATAGTGATTGGGCAGAGCAAAACGAATTGCTTGACCTAATGTCTGTCATGGTGAAGCAGTTGTGCCCAGAACATACTTGTAAAGCGGCCTAACTTATAAGACGGAGCAGCTTTTAGGTCCCACCAACCTGGGCTGGGGGGCTATGTAATGAATTTATCGCTCTATTTATATTACAGAAGCATAGATACTCTGTTCACTGCCAAGTTAGCAACGTTTTTCTGCCCACCATTGGCTGGTAAAACGGTGGTCAGAAAAAGCTACCCATTCAACTTTTGATCTAAATAAAATGACTCAACGAATAGCAGAAGTCGAGCGCAATACGCTCGAAACC
>JBAQEN010000270.1:0-2367 GCA_049286765.1 Methylococcaceae bacterium | reverse complement strand
AGCTTCAACTGTTATATTTGCTGCAGGCCTGTTTGTCCCGAAATAGATAACCGTTCCTTCAATACCGTTGGACTCTGCGATTGATGCACATCCGATCAATAAATATAATATAACTGGCATACATAGTGACAGGTAACCAAATACAATTTTGTGAGATCTCATATTATCTCCTTTTGCTATGCATTTTCAGCTTTGTATTCTTGGTGGCCAACGGCCCCGCCGGGTGAGCGGTTCCCGCCGTGGGAATCTGCTCCACCCGCTGGTTCGCCCCAGCGTTGTCCGTATATGGTCTCCCCCCTATTTGCAAGGGTTATTTCACTTAATGACAGGGACAGGATTGCTTCCGTATATACGGCCTCTTAGTGAGGGATAATGCCCTCGGGCCTTGATGAAATACGCGCGTATCGTCCTTATCGGTTAGTCGGTTTTTTAAACCGCCGGACATTTCAGGTTTTCAATACGCTGGTCTGACCTGTTTTGTCATCGCTCGTGAAAGAGCCTTCGCAATTTATGGCAGGAGAATCCCTGGTTTTGATTCTGGTTTCTACTAAATACGCTTTTTTAATTTTGCTCTTTTATAAATTTGATACTGTCAAAGCCGCTTGGTAATGCGAGTTGTGTCTTAAAACTGCCCATCCAATGCGTGCCATTTTGTTTGCAGTAGCTACCACGGCTCTATTCCAACCTCGTTCGGCAACAATGCGATTGATCCATAGACTCAGTCGATCTTTCTTTTTGCCTGCTTGGGTGACTACTGCTCTGGCACCATGAACAAGAAGGCTGCGTAAGTACACGTCACCTTTTTTACTTATTCCGAGGAGGACGTCTTTACCGCCACTACTGTGTTGACGTGGAACTAATCCAATTGAAGCCGCGACGTCTCGCCCACGTTTGTAAGCGCCACCATCGCCAACAACACTGTAGAAAGCACTCGATATAATTGGGCCATATCCTGGTATCTCTTGCAAGCGTTGGCAGGCATCATCTTGCTTACTCTGAACCTCCAACTCATGAGTAAAGAAATCGATATGCCCATCCGCTTCTATGAGCTGTTCATATCGGCGTGCCAGTAAATGTCTGAAATGAAGACTTAACCCATTTTCTGCATCTTCCAGTAGGCCATGAATGCTTTTGCGCAAAACTGACACTCCTTTGGGAAGCACAATTCCGTACTCTCCCAGCAGACCTCGAATTGAATTACAGAGGGCTGTTCGATCTCTAACGCATTGCGAACGCATTCTGTGTGTAGCTTGAATATCCTGCTGTTCTGTTGTCTTTATGGCAACGTTTGGCATGCTGGGTCGGCTTGAAGCTTCGGCAATGGCACGGGCATCATTAAAATCATTTTTATTGCCTCGAAGGTACGGCTTGACATGTTGTGCTGGAATAAGCATGACCTCATGCCCCAAGGCTTTCAATTCACGACCCCAATAGTTGGAACCAGCGCAGGCTTCCATGGCAACTTTACAAGGCTGCAATTGATTGAAAAATAGTCTAACCTGCTTACGCTGTAACATACGTTTCTGAACTTCTTTGGAGTGCTCATCGAAGCACACTACATGAAAAACAGTTTTTGCCAGATCAAGGCCAACAGTGGTAATCTTCATCTTGGTCTCCTCACGCTTCATGTTTGATGGAATATTCAATCTCCATCATGGCGCATAGACGCCGATTTGGGAAGCGGGGGGAGACCATCTCATCAGTTAGGTTTTTGCACGTCGGCGTTTAGATTTTAACCGTTTGTTTTTGCATGAACGTTGATCATTTTGTTTTCGTTGTATCTGTAGTTCCTCTGCTGCTTCATTTGCAATCCGATTGCGCAGTTCGCGTACTCTGGCGATGCTTACCGGTTCCTGGTGCTGTTCCCGGCAATAGATTGCAAGCAACAGGTAGGTGATGAGGCCTCCTAGCAACTGCACCATGAGGCCATATTCGCTTCTGGCTATCAGGTGGTATACGCCAAGGTGTCGCTTCCACCAGCCGAAGAATGTTTCTATGTTCCAACGCAGCTTGTAAACCTGGGCCACTTCTTCTGCTGTCAGGTCGTGTCTGCTGGTGGCAATCCAGAAGTCCTTGCCGTCTACACGATAGGCAACAAGGCGCAGCTCTTTCTTGGTTTGATTCGGGCCTTTGGCGCCAAGAAGCACCACCTTGTCATAGAAGACAATGCTGTCAGGATTGACGGTATTCTCTCTAATGACTGTCTTGCGGGTATTTTCCTTGATGCGGCAGACAAAATGCTTTTCAGCATCCTGCCACGCATCAAAGTGTGCATGACACTGATAGCCCCGATCAATGATGGCGGTTTCGCCTTTGTCGATGATTTTATCAACAAAAGGGCGCTCACCTTCTTTGCCGTTGGTCAGA
>JBAQEN010000269.1:0-1510 GCA_049286765.1 Methylococcaceae bacterium | reverse complement strand
CTCGCTCGGAAATTTTCTCATGTGGCTGACCGGGAATAGTAATTCCTGACAGGTCGCCTTTTATATCGGCCAGAAAAACCGGGACACCTATTTTTGAAAACCCTTCTGCCAGAATTTGCAGGGTAATCGTTTTACCCGTACCGGTCGCCCCTGAAATCATGCCATGGCGATTACCCATTGCAGCATCCATAATGACTTGAGCACCATTCTGTCCGCCAATTAAAATTTCTTGCATCGTTATTACCCCTGATTATCTTTTGAGATAAAAATCTTCTTGTTTCTGTTCATTATATTAGTTTCGCCGTAAATCTCGATGAACTTTATTTGTACTGTTTACCTAGGATAAGTCCAACAGGTTTATCCACTATTAGGTCATGCCAGGAAAATCAACAGGCTCTGATTTTGGCAAATCAGCTTATGCTAGCTGAGTAATTAGCAGCGAGGCTCACAAGGAGGAACTATTTATTCCTTATCATCAGGTATATAAGGGATAAAGCCTTTTTCAAAGGCAATTTCTTGTACTTCTCTTGGCATGCTTCGGACATCCACAATCATGTCATTGACAGATAGCATCCAGACCAATGGGTTACTTTGTAACCGGCTTGATAATGACCAATTTGGATCCAACTGATACATCCCCAACATAATACGAACTGCTTTTGATTTTGCATTTCCGGTACTTTCACCCACACCGAATTTTTTATATAACTCTTTGGCGCTAATATGAGGCGTCTGGCTCTTATCAAACAAGAAATTTACCATTCCAATAGCATGAGTTATTCCACATGCCCAGGTGTTTGGCTTTCCTGTTTCTACAGGCGATGGACGCTTTCTACATAAAGCAGCAACCGCGTAACGTATCAGCTGAGCATAGTCATCGTTCAGATTTTCGGCGGAAAAACGATCGGTTATTTCTACAATAGCCTGATATTTTTCCTGCATTGATTTCGGAACGTTTTCCGATTTTTTCATCTGTGCCATTTTCACTCACCAAATTGATTAATCATGGAACATCTTACCAAAAAGCTGTTTATTCCTCGCACCTGCAATTTTCAGTTAGCACTTTTAATCACATGACGCATAAGTAGAGAAAAAATACTGGACCCATCATTGAATAATACGATAGCAAGGTGAATATTTTTTCCCCGGCAGTTTCATACGGTGTTGCGCAACAAACGAGGTTAACAGGGAATCCATCAGCTTCATGATATTGGCATCTCCGCAAATTTCGAAATGACCGTATTGTTCGATAGCGCGTATCCCTTCATCTTTTACATTTCCCGCCACAATGCCGGAAAATGCACGGCGTAAATTTGCGGCCAGCAAATGATGCGCCTGATTTTTGTGCAATGCGAGGTTTCTCATGTTTTCATGCGTAGGACGGAAGGGCTGTTGAAAGACAAGGTCAATTTTCAGCAGCCAGTTAAAATAGTAGGCATCACCCTTTTCTTTTCGAAAAGCGCGCACCTGCTTGATGCCGTCCAGCATTTCGATAGCAACCCGACTGGGA
>JBAQEN010000268.1:0-6018 GCA_049286765.1 Methylococcaceae bacterium | reverse complement strand
GTGTTCGCCTTTAGCAGGTGGCAATGCACCGCGTAAATCCGGCGTTATATCTCGTTCGGCTCTGCCCGTTGCAACTGCATATCTGAAAACCTGACCGCAAATTTGCAATGTTCGGTGTGCTGTCTCGATAGTGCCTCTATCTTCAACGCGCCTTAAACAATCAAGAATATCTTTCGGCAATATGTCGTTTATAGGCTTGCTACCCAGACAAGGAAAAATATTCCTCTCAAGCATCCGCTTTCAGCGGTTATTTTTATCATCCCAATCATTAACTTTTTTAACCCCCATTCTCTGGTTATGACTTCAAAACTGTTTGCCGCGCTTTCGGCCTTTGATGACTTAACGGCTTTCCGGTTTTCTCCGGAGTCTATACCGCCATCAATTTGTTTTTTGGCGGTATCTCGTTTTTCCCGCGCCTCTTTAAGTGATGTTACCGGGTAAATTCCCAGTGCTAATGTTTTACGCTTTCCGGCAAAGCAGTAATTGTACCGGAAGTATTTTGAACCGTTTGAATGGACGAGCAACTACCTACCTTTCTCATCCTGCATTTTATAAGGCTTGTCGTCAGGTTTGGAGTTCTTTATGGCGGTAACTGATAGCGGCATGGCGGTATGTCAACATATCTTATTGCACTTTATTGAACAATAAAAAACCCGCTAAACCTTATGACTTGCGGGTTTTTGTACTTCGTTGAATATGTCTGAATGTACTAATGGAGGCTGCGGCCGGAATCGAACCGGCGTAGATGGCTTTGCAGGCCACTGCATAACCATTTTGCTACGCAGCCAAAAAGTGAAATAAAAAAGCCGCGAAAGTACGCGGCTATTTATGTATCTATTGGAGCGGGAAACGAGATTCGAACTCGCGACCCCAACCTTGGCAAGGTTGTGCTCTACCACTGAGCTATTCCCGCACTTGAAATTATCCGGTTATTATAAATATTATTTAAATGCTGTCAAACTTTATTTTTATTGAACATCAATTGCTAAAGCCCAACCTTCATTACCCTTACATTCGCCTTCTTCAATTTTGACTTTAGCATAAGCTTTTGACTTTCCATAAGCATCCGCAAAATCCAGAACGGAAACAGGAGTACCTTGAGCAATATGCTGGCAAACTCCGGTTCTATCCGCCTCTTCAGTATCATCATAAGCCGCTATAGCTCCAGGAGTTGACACTAAACGAACTGTTGCCGCCGGGTCATAGGCGTTAGCGCTCTTCAGTACGTAGCGTTGCCCCGCCACGAGATCTTTAAGAACCGGCCCGGAGATAGTCGGCTTTGAACCGTCGCCGCCCATTGTCATCATTAAAACAAGCAGAATAACTAGACCGCCGATACCCCCATAAAATACCTTTGGACTTTTTTCTTTTAAACTTAACAGCGAAGCTGTCAGGTTACCGATGCTATTTTTTGCTGAAGCTACGGTTTGTGTTACGCTTTCTTCTTGCTTAGCGCTTTCTTCTTGCTTGGCGTTTTCTTCATTACTCATTTCTCATCCTCACGATAATGTAGTTTTATTTATTATTTTGATGAATCGTTGCTCAACGCATTTCATGATTTGCAATGCATCAAGTAAGTCCTCTTAATTGTATCAGACTATACCCCCCTCATAAGCACCTATATCATTAACGGACACTTACTTAGTGAGTAAACTTACCACGAACAAAAAACTTTTCAAGTGCTTTATGTTTGTTGTTCGCCTTATTCGACACTATACGTGAAGATTAAATGATGTCGTAGCTTTTTTAGGCTGCACCAGTTTACTATTCAGAACTACCTTCGTACATTCAACCGCCAATAACCGAGGCCGATATTTAATTATTTTCCAATGAAACAGGCAAACTTTCATTATTCATGAATTTAATTATGTAACGGAACCCTATTTTTGGGGTAATGATTTTAAATCGACTCTTCAACTGCCTCCCTTTCTCATCATCATCCCTTTTGATGGATTATAGCCAATGATTGCTAAAGTCATAAAAACAATAAAAGCACCCAGTGTATAAATGAAGGCCTGCTGATTAAACTGCCCATACAGGGCATAGCGGATTAACTCAATGGCTTGTGAAAATGGATCGTATTTTGCCAGGTTATAAAGCAAGACACTGGATTCCTTGATTTTCCACAAAGGATACAGTGCAGTTGACATGAAGAACATGGGGAAAATAACAAAGTTCATGACGCCGGCAAAGTTTTCCAATTGTTTTATGAACGATGACAGCAATAACCCCAAAGCCCCCAACATCAACCCGGATAACATAAGCGCGGGCAGCACCCACATGTAACCCTGCCACGGCGCCTTTATGTCATAAAACCAGGCAATTACTAAAAACACATAGACTTGCAAAATGGATACGGCAGTACCCGCCAATAATTTACTGAGCAATAAAAACCAGCGTGGCAGAGGGCATACCATCAGTATCCGCATGCTGCCCATTTCCCGGTCATAAACCATGGATAAGGAACTCTGCATACCGTTAAATAACTGAATCATGCCGCACAGTCCGGGCGTGATATAAACTTCATAAAGAATATAGGTTTCATAAGGCGGTGTAATGGCAAGGCCCAATGCCGCTCTAAATCCGGCTGCAAAAACAAATAACCAGACTAAAGGACGCACCAGCGCAGAAATAAAGCGTTCACGCTGGGTAACAAAACGCCATAATTCGCGCCCGATAATGCCCCACATTGCCCGCCAGTAATGAAGTATATTCACGCAGGACAGTCCTGCCCTGCGCCCTTCGGGTAAATGCAAATCCGCTCCCGGCTGATTAGTCATGCCTGATCTCCCTGCGTCAAGCTGTAAAATGCATCTTTAATCATGGCAGTATTCGTTATTTTCAGAACTTCGGCTACGGCGCCGTTGGCTTTAATCCGGCCCTTATGCAGCACGATTAAATGATCGTCCGGATAAATTTCATCAATTAAATGGCTGGCCCATAAGACAGCCAGATTTTCATCGATGGCTAACTGATGTACATACTCGACAATAGCTAAGCGGCTAGGCACATCCAGACCCACAGTGGGTTCATCCAGCAACAACACCGAAGGCTTATGCAGTAAGGCACGGGCAATTTCTACGCGGCGCCGATGGCCGCCGTTGAGTTGGCGTATTTTTTCAAATCGGCGTTCGTACATATTCAAACGTTCCAGTTCCTGTTGAATTCTTTGGGTGGCCAACTTACGACCCATACCGTGCAAAGCGGTGTGATAGCGTAAATTTTGCATGACCGTCAAATCCATATCCAGAGTGGTTTGCTGAAAAACCACGCCCAGTCTTGCCAGCGCTTTGCGTGTTTGCCGTTTAACGTCGAAACCGCACAATTCGATACGACCGTCGCGGGTATCGTACAAGCGGGTAATCAAGGAAAATAAAGTGCTCTTGCCTGCGCCGTTAGGACCTAATAATAGTGTGCAATCTCCCGATCGTATCTTGAAATCAATCTGATCCAGCGCCTTCTTGCCGCCATAAGAGAAACTCAAATTTTCAACGGACAATGCTATTGGCGACTTCATGGCTTTACAGCAACGCCCCAGGGATAATTACCTACGCCAACAGATTTGGTTACTGTTTGACTCTCCAGATCAATGATAGAAATGTCGTTGCTGACGCCGTTAGTCGTGTAGAGGCGTTTTTGGTCGGGAGAAAAGGCCAGATTCCATACTCGTTGACCGACCAGCAAGTATTTTTCAACTTCAAACGTCTGTGCGTTAATGACCGCCACACGATTTGCCGGTCCCAGAGCCGCATAGCCCCTGCCTCTTTCTTTATCAATGACGACGCCTACCGGTTGAATTTTATCGGCAGTGACGCCTGAAACATCAAACTTGATGCTTTTGATGATTTGTCTGGTTTTGGCATCCAGAATCATTAAAGTTCCCGCCATTTCCGAGGTTACCCAGAGTTGTTGACTATCCGCTGTAAAACTGACTGCGCGCGGACGCGGATCAACCAGGCTATTTTCTACGATAGCGTTGGATTTGGTATCAATCCAGTGCACCATATTAGTCGTTTCAGAAGCACTGATAAGCCATCGATTATCCGGGCTAACTGTAATCCCTTCAGGCTCTACACCGACCTTGATCTGCTTGATGGCTTTTTTCTTGGCGATATTAATAGCAGTCACCATGCTATCATCCTCGTTGGATACATAAAGCCGATCGCCAGCAGGGTTTAGCGCAAAGGTCTCAGGATCATCGCCAGACGGTAATATCCCTGCTTCTTTCAAGGTTTCGGCATCAAAAATCTTTATGGTATTGTCGTCACTGGTTGCAATATACAAAAACTTATTATCGGGACTGATGGCAATGCCTCTCGGCCGCTGACCTACCGGTACCGTCTTGATTAACTTGCCCTCAATCGGGTCAACCACAGCCAGCGCATTATCTTTTTCCAAGGTGACAAAGACCGTTTCAGCATGCGCGGTTCCGGTCAGTACCAGTGATAAAACCAAACTTAAACCATTATTTTTCATTATCATTTATCCCGTTTACAGTGTGATTCGGGTTGATCATAACCCAACGTATCTAGTTCAGTTTTTGGATGCAAAAACCCTTCAACCGGAGCGACAGCAACCAAAGACCTGGGAGCTGCCAGCAAAACCGGTTGCCGCAATTGGCCATTCCAGGCACGAAAGGATAAAGGTTTGCCTTTATAACCCTGTAATGCAAATGCTGCACCCAACATATAATCTTTAACCTGGTTTGCGTCATTGGACTTAATGCGTGTCGCCGCTTCACCGATAGCTCTGGCGGCTAAATAAGCCGCATAATCCTGCTCCTCCATCCAACGCCCCGCTTTTTCCTTGAAACGGTTTTGAATCTGCACAGCACCCCATTGCTCATGAGTTCTATGCCATGCCGTCGCAATCAAACCCTGAGTACCTATCACTGGTCGTGGAATCCAGGTCCGATAGTCAAGATATTCGCCAAACTGACCTTGTTCGTCAGCAACCACCAATACATCATAGTCATCATCCAACTGGGTGAATACCGCCACATCGGATTGAGCCGTGCGCCTGGCATCATAGGTATGTTCCCAGGGTTTTTCTGCCACTATTTCCATACCGAATCGCTTGGCAGCCCGTTTGACTGCATCGGCAAATGAGCGATCTTCCTGAGTAGGCCCAACAACCAGAAACCACTTTGTCCAGCGTTTCTTCATCATATACTGTGCCAACGCATCTGCCCGCATGGACCTGCTCGGCAACAAGTGCAACACATTATTGCGGCATTGCTCATTGCGTAACGCATCATCCACCGTTGCCACATCGAATAGCAGCATTTGCCTTGCAGCAGGCAAATCAGCGAGCTGGTTTAATTGCTCAGGGGGCAAGTTAACCACAACAAATGGAAATTTATTGGCTAGCTCTTTATTAAACGTATCAGCAACGTTACCCGCCAGCGGCACAATAAATTTTTTCAAAATAAATTGCTGCCCGGTAAACTCACCGGTGGTATTGTTATCATCAATTCCCAGTTCTGCGCCTGTAATCCCCTTGTTTTTAATAAAGGGATCCAGATTGGATAACGGTGGCGGCGCTTTCTGCTCTTGTGTCAAATAAGCAATATTAATGGCTTGTTTAGCTTTCGCATAAACAATATCCGCACTCAATAACTGAATTATGAATAAAACAGAGATACTTATCCAAACGGGCAGGTTAATTGATCGCATCATTTCCTAACAATAATAAAGTTGAATTTTTTCCAATTCTAACGGATTCACAAACTTTTTTTTAGTTTTCGCATGAGTTTGCTATGTGCGACAGGTCATATTTGCTATTGATGCCTGATTTCAATTCACTCAAGCTTTAACTATCCTCATTCTTCACCGTCTAACTTTCGAGTTTAAACTGGAAACTAAAGGCCGACCAAAAATGACACCCATGACTTTAAGCGCAATAACCCTCTATCCGGTAAAATCATTAGCCGGCATCAGTGTAAACAGCTGGCCGGTTACCAAAACCGGACTTCAGTACGACAGAAAATGGATGCTAATTGATAATGACGGGCAATTC
>JBAQEN010000267.1:0-17762 GCA_049286765.1 Methylococcaceae bacterium | reverse complement strand
TGAACGAAAAATCGGCAAAAAACAACCTATTTCAGTGTCCAAAAAACTTGACCCCTATAGATTAATATTGGTATTTTGATTTTACATACCCACCACAATGGTTCACTTTATTATCCAATCTGCGGTCAAGACGGGGGGCCGCCTAAACCCTATACGGAAACCCGATTGCCCATTACCGGCCAGAAGCTGATATGCCTGGAAAATGGACATTCATTCGTTGCCACCTAATAAAAACCGAGGACCCAACCACCCTGATGATTTCAATAATGCGCTATTATTGGAAAAGGAAGCCCTGCCGATGACTATCGCCCCTGCTCGCTTTGTCCGTCAATCCACATCGGGCGCACTCTGGCTACCCCGCCAGGTATTGTTGTTCAGCGGCCATATGATCGATGCTCCCGGTCGCACCCCGCCCCGGTTTCCACCTGATAAGGAAGCCATTGCCGCCAAAAAAATTGCCGAAACTCTGGATGAACTGGGTGCCAAGCCCCAAGACTTGGGGCTTACCCAAGGCGCCTGCGGCGGCGACATCCTCTTTGCAGAAGCCTGCCAGCAACGAGGCGTAAAGCTACAACTACTACAGCCCTTTGAAGAACCTCTGTTTATCGAGAACTCCGTCGTTAACGGCGGAGAAAGTTGGCTAGACCGTTATCACACTATCAAACGTAAGCTTGATACACCTCCTCTGGCGGCGCCACTGGAGTTGGGCCCCTTACCGAAAGAAATGAATGCCTATGAACGCTGCAACCTCTGGCTGCTCACAAGCGCCCTGGCATACGAAGCGAAGAAAGTCCTGTTTGTTTGCTTATGGGATGGCGGCGGTGGTGATGGACCGGGCGGTACGGCCCAAATGATGGAGGAAGTCAAGAAAAAACAAGGGCGAGTGATTTGGCTAGATACACGGAAGTTGTGGTGAATCTGATGATTGACTTACCATAAGTATTTGCGTCAAGCAAATCCAAGAATAAAGTCTTAGGACTTGGTCAAAATTAACTTCCCAAAATCAGATTTTTTGTGGAGTGGCGCATTAGTTCCATCGAAGTAGATAGTCATCAAAGATAATCCTCATGTTGCAGACGAATTCTTTGGCGCATTTTTTCCCATAGCATAAACCCCGCTCAAAAAATCAACCGTCACTTTTAAGCCTGTACAGGTTTTGGCAGTGCTGCACATGTAATGCTCAAGAAAGCTAAATCATGGTTTTCGCAGATAATATCTTCTTAAACCATCCAGAATAAGGCATCCCCTATGAAAAGAGAAGCTTGTCTAACCGGCGACTCTGGTCGTTTGATTTCTTCTATTTAATTTTTTGCACTATAAATGAGCATACATCGTTCAAAAAAAACCGATTTAGGGAATAACTCAAACTGTTTCCACCCACATTCCAGTTTAAAAGATAAATTATCAACAATAGCTTGGAATGCATCCGTTGCTTATAAAATAAATTGGTCCGATTATTGCTGTGCTTCCTTGATGATTAGAGCTTTAAAGAATTTATGGTTGCATTGGAAAGTGAGTCGCACTTGATACCAGCGTTAGTAAAGATATGAGTATCTCGATACCGGTTATTCATGTAGTTAAACGAAGGCAAACGATTTTTGAAATCCAGCCTATTAAATCAAGTCTTCTTTTAACACTTGCTTTAACATATAGAATAAATACCAGGAAATTTTTGCGTAAAACGCAGTAACAGGGCAATAGGAAATAATTATGACCATTCGCGTCGCCATTCGTCACAAAACGATATACAGCTTTGATAGACCCGTTTCTTTGTCGCCTCATGTATTTCGATTACGGCCGGCGGTACATAGCCGGACGCCTATCAAGGCCTATGCCTTGCGAATCGAGCCGAAAAATCATTTTATCAATTGGCAACAAGATCCTTTCGGCAATATCCTTGCACGCGTGGTGTTTCCAGAAAAATGCCGGAAACTTAGCGTCGAGGTTGAAGTCATCGCCGACATGACAGTGATTAATCCCTTTGATTTTTTTGTTGAGACTTACGCTGAAAAGTATCCATTTACATACGATCCACTAACACTCAAAGAACTCCAGCCCTACCTGGAAACAGTTGAAAAAGGCCCATTATTAATAAAATGGTTAAAGGCTTTCGATATCAGCAAGCGGTCTATCAATGATTTTTTAGTTGATATTAATCGCAAGGTTTTTGAATCGATCAGCTATAACATCCGTATGGAAGTCGGCATACAAAGCTGTGAAGAGACGCTGGAAAAACGCAGCGGTTCGTGCCGGGATTCAGCATGGTTATTAGTGCAGCTACTCCGTCATCTTGGCTTGGCTGCCCGTTTTGTATCCGGTTATCTGGTCCAGCTTACTGCTGATATAAAATCGCTGGACGGGCCATCAGGTCCGGAGCACGATTTCACTGACTTACATGCATGGACGGAGGTTTATATACCCGGTGCTGGCTGGATAGGCCTGGACCCTACCTCCGGATTATTAACAGGCGAAGGCCATATCCCACTAGCGTGCACGCCCGATCCGGCCAGCGCCGCACCAGTAACAGGCGGCACTGACAAGTGTGAAGTGGAATTTGAATTTAGCAATACCGTGGAACGCTTGCACGAAGACCCTCGCGTTACCAAACCTTATACGGATGAACAGTGGCATCACATTGATGCATTAGGCCGGTATGTTGATCAACAGTTAATAGAGGGAGATGTCCGGCTGACGATGGGTGGGGAACCTACCTTTGTTTCGGTCGATGATATGGAAGGTGATGAATGGAACACGCACGCCGATGGTGCAAACAAGCGTGAGCGTGCACAACAATTGACCATTCGTCTGCGTGATGTGTTTGCAAAGGGGGCGATGCTTCATTATGGTCAAGGCAAGTGGTATCCGGGCGAACCCTTGCCGCGCTGGCAATATGGTATTTTTTGGCGCAAAGATGGTACATCGGTCTGGCGTAATCCAACGTTGCTTGCCGATATCACGAAAGATTATGGCCATACTGTAAAACAGGCACAAAAATTTATTCAGCAAATCAGCCAGCGTTTGGGTGTCCACCATCGATATATCGTCACAGCTTTTGAAGATAGTTTTTACTATCTCTGGCAGGAAGGCACCTTGCCCGAAAATCTCGATCCCTTAAAAAGCAATCTGAAAGATTCAATTGAACGCAAGACCTTGACCAAACTATTGGATACCGGTTTAGATCAGCCGGCGGGGTTTACGTTACCGATTAAATGGAATTGGACTGAACAATGCTGGAAAAGCGGCCCCTGGGATTTTCGGCGCGGCGCGATGTTCCTGATTCCGGGTAATTCACCTATGGGTATGCGTTTACCATTAGCGAGCCTGCCCTGGGTTGCGCCTGATAAACGTGAAACGCAAGAGCCCCAAAGTCTGTTTGAAGACTTGCCCGAATTGGGCGATTATTATGGTGAAGTGACGCGCCGTTATAGCCACATGGAGGCTAAAATTAATGAGCATCCGGAAATTATCGATCAGGAACCGGGAGATGATGCAGCCATAGAAGTTGAAGTACCGCATACCGCGCTTTGCGTGGAAGCCAGGGAAGGGCGGCTGTATATCTTTATGCCACCGTTGACTTTACTGGAACATTATCTTGAACTGATCGCTGCTATTGAAGCAACTGCCGAAAGCCTGGCGCTGCCGGTAGTGTTGGAAGGTTATGAGCCGCCTCGTGATTATCGCATCGAACGGTTAATGGTCACACCTGATCCCGGTGTTATTGAAGTGAATATTCATCCATCTAAAACCTGGCAGGAGTTAGTGGAGAAAACCACCATTCTTTATGAACAGGCGCACCAAACCAGGTTGGGCACCGAGAAGTTTATGCAGGATGGACGTCACACTGGGACTGGTGGCGGCAACCATATTACGATGGGCGCTGAAATGCCTTCCGATAGCCCTTTATTGCGCCGGCCTGATTTATTACGCAGTTTGATTACCTACTGGCAACATCACCCTGGTTTATCCTATTTGTTTTCAGGTATGTTTATCGGACCGACCAGTCAAGCGCCGCGCGTCGATGAAGGCCGGGATGAAAAACTCTATGAACTGGAAATCGCCTTTCAACAAGTACCTGAAGGTGAAGTCCCCGAACCCTGGCTGATTGATCGCTTGCTGCGCCATTTGCTGACTGATATAACCGGTAACACGCATCGTTCCGAGTTCTGTATTGATAAACTCTACTCGCCTGATAGCTCAACCGGAAGGCTGGGTATTCTTGAATTGCGATCCTTTGAAATGCCTCCCCATGCCCGCATGTCACTGGTACAAACCGTTTTGTTGCGTGCATTGCTTGCCTGGTTCTGGCGCGAACCCTATAAACATGATTTAGTCCGCTGGGGAACTGAGTTGCATGACCGCTTTATGTTACCGCATTATGTCCGAGAAGACATGAAACAAGTCACTAAAGACTTGCAGCGCGCCGGTTTCGGCTTCGAACTGGAATGGCTTGAGCCTTTTTTTGAATTCCGCTTTCCACGCTATGGCAATACCCTGATTGACGGCGTTGACATGGAATTGCGTTTTGCCATTGAACCCTGGCATGTTTTGGGTGAAGAAGTCAGCAGCACCGGCACCGCACGTTATGTAGACTCATCGGTTGAGCGTCTGCAGGTAGCGGTAACAGGATTTACCGAGGGACGCTATGTCATAGCCTGTAACGGCAGGCGTTTACCCATGCGTAACACCGGGCGCAAAGGTGAATTTGTTGCCGGTGTCCGTTATCGGGCATGGCAGCCGCCTTCGGCATTGCACCCCACTATTGCACCACATACTCCATTGGTTTTTGACATGATCGATACCTGGAATGGCCGTTCAGTGGGTGGATGTACTTATTATGTAGCTCATCCCGGCGGCCGTAGTTATGATGATTTCCCTGTTAATGATTATGCTGCGGAAACCCGGCGCATGACGCGTTTCTGGGACTATGGACATACGCCGGGTGTTATAATTAGACCGCCGCTGGCATCGACTCCGGTTGCAGCTTCAGAGCAGCCTCTGCTAGCAAATTTTAGTATTAAAGATGCAGCACCAAGAGCTATGGCGCCGCCGGCTGAAGAGTTGAGTACAGAGTATCCTTTTACGCTGGATTTACGCCATCGCAATCGTTAAATTCCGGATTTATCAGGATGGGCAGCAAACACGGACTTTAGACGGCGCAATTTTCCTCATAGAAACGAGAGAAATAGACGACAATAATGTTGGGCAGTTGCGCGTGTGGCTTAACACGTATCGAACAACCAGACTAAGATAACGACACATGACTATGGAGATTTATTTAAATGAGCGATAGATTAAAACTGCTAACTCCGGCAACTTTGACGCTGGAAAATAAAGCCTTCTCGTTGCCTACTTACATGGGTGTTGAAGGTGAGAAAGCCATTGATATTACCAAGCTGCGCAGCCAAACCGGCTATGTAACGCTGGATGACGGCTATGGAAATACCGGCGCTTGCGAAAGCGCCATCACTTACATCGATGGCGAAAAAGGCATACTTCGTTATCGCGGCTACCCGATAGAAGAACTGGCCGAAAACTCCCGTTTTACTGAAGTCTCCTATTTGTTGCTCTATGGTGAATTGCCCAGCAGTGAGCAATTAGTGCAATTTTCAACTCGTCTGAATGAGTCATCGATTATTCATGAAGATATGCATCATTTTTTTAACGGCTTCCCTCGTGGCTCACATCCCATGGGCATACTTGCAACCATGGTGGCCTCGCTGTCCACTTTTTATCCGGTGCCGGATCAGCTCGATGAAGCCACGGAAATACAAATTGTCGCCAACCTGATTTCTCAAGTACGCACCATTGCGGCATTTTCTTATAAAAAATCAATTGGTGAACCGCTGGTTTATCCATCCCATAAGCTTAGGTATGTCCGTAACTTTCTGAATATGATGTTCGCCTCGCCGGTACGTGATTATCAACTGGATGATGATATTGTGCGGGCTATTGATATGTTTCTAATCCTGCATGCGGATCATGAACAGAACTGTAGCACCTCGTCCGTGCGAACGGCTGGCTCCAGTTTGGCTAATGTCTATGCGGTAATTACCGCCGGTATTGCTGCATTATGGGGACCACGCCATGGTGGCGCTAATCAGGAAGTGATAAAAATGCTGGAGCAGATACACGCCGAAGGGGGAGATGGCACTGAATTTATTAACCAGGCAAAAGATAAAAACTCATCAAGCCGACTGATGGGCTTTGGCCATCGGGTTTATAAAAACTTTGATCCCAGAGCCCAAGTATTAAAACAGCATTGTGACAAACTGCTAAACAAACCTGGCATTAACGATCCATTATTCGATATTGCCAGACGGCTCGAAGAAATTGCATTGAATGATGACTATTTCATATCCCGGAAACTTTATCCGAATGTGGATTTTTACTCAGGTTTAATACTACGCGCTGCAGGCATACCCACTAATATGTTTACCGTTTTATTTGCTATTGGCCGTATGCCGGGATGGTTGGCGCATTGGCGTGAGATGATCCATGGTGAACAGGTCACTATTTACCGTCCCCGTCAGATATATACTGGTCAGACATTGCGTCACTATCAGGATATTGAACATCGAACATGAAGATGAGCAGTATTAGCGGCGCCATAACCGGTGAGTGATACATGGTTTTATGATGTCTTACACTCCTTTCTGCGGGCATTGGCATCTACACAACTTTATTTATATTTATAATACAAAGAGTTGTAAATCAATATTACTCTCTGCTGGACAACTGCACGGACATAGAAGGCAGGGCAACGCATGGAGCAGTCTCGCCGAGAGGGTTGGAGAAATTTGAAATCAACTACTTATATGCCCCCTCATCCCAGACTTCTCCTCAAGGGAGAAAGAGCAGGCACTTGTGTGTACCTTTGTATGCGCTGCGGAAAAGGTTTAACAAGCTAACACTGAAAAAACATGGAATAACTCGTGCCCAACGCCAATAGCCCAGCCAATGATATTGGCACGCAATATTACGCAACGCAACTCGGCATCTACGATGAGATGTACGCAACTGAAAATAGACCGCTGCCTTATTGGGAGCGCTTTATGGGTGCGCTTGAAACAATGGGGAGTGAGAAACTAGAGCTACGTCGTCGTGAGGCTCAACGCTTGTTACGTGAAAACGGTGTTACCTACAATGTTTATGGCGACTCGCAAAAACTAACCCGGCCCTGGCGGCTTGATCCTGTTCCATTACTGATTAGCAGCGAAGAATGGCTGGTTATTGAAGCAGGCCTTAAGCAGCGCGCTGAACTGCTCAACCTTATTCTTGAAGACATTTACGGCAAACAGAGCCTGTTGAAAAAAGGCTTGTTGCCTGGTGAACTGATCTTTGGTCATGAAGGTTTTTTGCATCCTTGTGTCGGCACATTACAAGAGCAGCAGCAGCGGCACCTGACTATTTATTCCGCAAACCTTGCCCGCGGCCCCAATGGGCGCATGTGGGTTTTGGATGATCGCACCCAAGCACCTTCCGGTTCAGGCTATGCGCTGGAAAACCGTACAGTAATGGCGCGGGTTCTGCCTGATATTTTTCGTGAGATCCATGTAAAGCGGTTATCCGGTTTTTTTAAGGCACTGCGTAAGGGACTTGCTGGTATAGCGCCGCATAATAAAGATGATCCTCGTATTGTCGTACTCACGCCCGGCCCTCTCAACGAAACTTATTTTGAACATGCCTATTTATCATCTTATTTGGGTTACACGCTGGTACAGGGTGGTGATTTGACAGTGCGTGACGGTCATGTATGGCTTAAATCTCTGGAAGGCTTGCAACCCGTTGATGTTATTTTACGCCGCGTTGATGATTCTTTCTGCGACCCATTGGAATTGCGCAGTGGTTCTCGGCTGGGTGTAGCAGGCCTTTTGGAAGCGGTGCGTCGAGGCAATGTCGCCATTGCCAATCCTTTGGGCAGTAGTATCTTGGAAAATCCTGGCTTGCTGGCATTTTTACCCCGCTTGTCCCGTCATTTTTTAAATCAGGAACTTAAACTGTCTTCGGTGGCAACCTGGTGGTGTGGACAGCGCCGCGAACGTGATTTCGTTTTACAAAACCTTGATAGTCTGGTCATTAAACCCATTAACCGTAGTCAGGATCATCATGCTTTATTTGGTGGCACGTTAAGCAATAAGGAGAAAGAACACCTGCGTAACCAAATTTTAGCTAAACCACATTTATTCATAGGTCAAGAACAAGTTAGTTTCTCCACGCTGCCGGCATTTATCGACAATCACATCGAACCACGTAACGCTGTTTTACGCAACTTTGTTGTCGCAAGCGGGGAGGATTATGTGGTAATGCCAGGAGGACTTACTCGTGTTGCCCGCCAAAAGGATAATTTTATTGTTTCAAATCAGGCAGGCGGAATCAGCAAAGATACCTGGGTTTTGGCATCTGAACCTGAAAAGCCGGTGAGCTTGTGGACTCAACCCGGTCGGAATCAACGGATTAAAGCCATCGTCGAACCACTGACCAGTCGGGCTGCTGACAATCTGTTTTGGGTCGGAAGACATATTGAGCGTGTGGAAGCGACCGCACAGTTGTTGCGGACAGTACTACTAAAATTAAGGGAAGCTCTTGAATTTAAAGACCCCATTGACAATGACTGTCTTGCAGTATTATTACGCACCCTAACCCAGGTTACCGGCACTTATCCAGGCTTTATAAAAGGCGATGCGCAGTTGCTGGCAACACCACTGACCGAACTGCTATCACTGGCCAAAGATAGTCAACGCCCCGGCTCATTGACTGCGAATATTCATGCCTTTGTGCAATCAGCATTCAGTATTCGAGACTTCTGGTCACCGGACACCTGGCGCAGTGTCGATAATATTCAGCGCCGATGGCAGCAACGAGTCATCAATAGTGAAATCAATAGCGAACAGTTACAACATAATCTGGATGAACTATTCACTGGAATCGTCGCATTTACCGGCTTAACCAGTGAAAGTATGACCCGTGAAGCGGCCTGGTTGATGCTGGACAGCGGACGTAGACTGGAGCGTGCATTGGCTCTTATTGCCTTGCTCCGGTCAACGCTGGCGCTACGGCTCGAGGATGCTTTGCAAGGTCAGGTGCTTGAATCTGTCCTGATTTCAACTGACAGTTTAACTATTTATCAACGCCGCTACCGTTCTTATATCCAGTTACCGATGGTGCTAGAGTTATTATTACTGGATGAATCTCATCCCCGCTCCCTTGTCTACCAACTGTATCAGTTATCCGCCCATATATCCGCGTTGCCGAGAACAAGAGGTAAAAGCCACCTGAGTGAAGAGGAATGTTTAATTTTAAGGGCTTATACTGACGTGCGTCTGGTCAATGTGCTGAAATTAACTCAAGTCAATGATAATGCCGGTATCTACATTGACCTGGAGTCTGTATTATCGAATACAGCTGCTTTGTTATGGCGGCTCGCAGAAGTCATTGCACAGACTTATTTTAGCCACTCCCAGACATCGCAGCTGATGATGGTTAAAGCTTCCGAGGATGAGCTGTGAAATACCGCATTACCCACACCACTCTTTATAACTACAGTCAACCGGTAGATCTTTGTCAGAATGAAGCGCGATTACAACCGCGTGATTTTTGGCGGCAACAATGCCGCCACAGTCACTTTGAAATTTCACCAGCACCTATTGATTTTCACGAGCGCATTGATTATTTCGGCAACCATGTTGCGTATTTCGCTACCCAGCAAACACATACACAGCTAATCGTGACCGCAATCAGCGAGGTGACGATATTCCCTGAACAACACACTTTCGATTTATTTAACCAACTTTCATGGGAACAAGCGCGTAGCCGCTTGCAAGAAACATCCATCCATGGACAGTCCCAAAGCCAGCAGGGCCAAAACCAAGTGCAAAATCAGAGTCTTGAGATACTGGATGCCAGGCAATACGTTATTGATTCGCCGATGGTAACAACGATTAATGAACTTGGTTCTTATGCGCAGCCCTCATTCCTGCCCAATCGTCCATTGGTGGAAGTCGTGCGCGATTTGATGCAGCGCATTTTCAACGATTTTACTTATGACCCATCTTTCACCACAATTGCTACCCCTTTATCTGACGTACTCAGTCATCGCCGTGGCGTTTGTCAGGATTTTGCACATTTGGCCATTGCTTGTTTACGCGCTTATGGCATTGCCGCACGCTATGTCAGTGGATATGTTGAAACCCGGCCTGAGCCTGGCAAGCAACGCATAGTGGGTGCAGATGCTTCTCATGCCTGGTTTGCGGTCTATATTCCGGGTATCGGTTGGTTAGATTTTGATCCTACTAATAATACGGTGCCTTTAGACCAGCATATCACTCTGGCCTGGGGGCGTGATTATGCCGATGTGACTCCGCTTAAAGGTATTGCTTTCGGCGGGGGACAGCATACTTTGTCGGTGTCAGTAGATGTAATGAGGCTGGAATAAGATACAAGGCAAAAGGCACAACTCTTTCACTTTGCGTCTTTTGCCTTGTGCCTTAAATCAATTTTTAACTTAATGGAGTTTGTATGACTACTATTCATCTTATCGGCGGCGAAAAAGGCGGCGTAGGCAAATCTGTTGTCGCGCGTCTGCTCGCTCAATACATGATAGACCGTGAAATACCATTTATCGGTTTTGATACGGATCGCTCGCATGGTTCATTACTGCGTTTTTACGCGGACTATGCCTCACCTACGGTTATTGATAATTACGAAAGTCTGGATGCCATCATGGAGACTGCTTCAGCCAATCCGGAGCGGCGTATCTTGGTTGATCTCGCCGCTCAAACTCACCATCCTCTGGCAAAATGGATAGACGAATCAGGTGTGCTGGAATTGGCAACAGAACTGGGAATTTCCCTGTGCTATTGGAATGTAATGGATTCAGGCAAAGATTGCGTGGATTTGCTTAGCAATTTGCTCGACCAATATGGCTCACGATTCAATTATGTTCTGGTCCAGAACCAGCTTCGTGACGATAACTTCAATATCCTGGAGTTTTCGGGTGTCAAAGATCGGGCGCTGGATTTGAATGCCAAAGTAGTTACGCTAAAGCGGCTTCATGCGCCGGTAATGACCAAGATAGATGCCAACAGCTACAGTTTTTGGGCAGCAAAAAACAAGGATGTCGATAACCGTAAAGGCTTGGGTTTATTGGAAAGACAACGGGCCAAAATCTGGCTAAATCATGCTTATAAAGAGATCGAGTCGGTAGGTGTTTAATGCAGTTTATATTAATGTCATAGATTGCAGGCCGGGTCGTAATCCGGCCCTATATCGTTAAGACAAAAGCCGGGAATTTTTACTGTTACGGAAAACCAAGGGTTTTGCATCGGCAGACAACGCGGTTTTTGCCGCTGAATCGATTGCTTGCTCTATAACTGCGTGATCCGGCGATTTGCTACAGACCGGATCAGCATTGTACATATCGCCGGTTAACAAATAAGCCTGACAGCGGCAGCCGCCGAAGTCTTTTTCTTTTTCATCGCAGCTGCGGCAAGGCTCTTTCATCCATTCAAGACCACGGAAAAAATTGAAGGCCTTGGACTCGTTCCAGATTTCTTCAATGCTGTAATCTTTAACGTTGGGACAGTCCAGCCCCGGTAATTCCCGGGCGGAATGACAGGGCAATGCTAGACCGTCAGGTGCGATGGTCAGGAATGTAGTACCCCAGCCATTCATGCAGGCTTTTGGACGGTCTTCATAAAAATCCGGCACTACATAATAAATTTTCATCTTGCCGGCGACTTTTTCTTTAAACGCCTGAGCTATTTGTTCGGCCTGTTCAAACTGTTCCTTAGTCGGCAGTAATAAATCACGGTTGGCATGCGCCCAACCATAATATTGCGTATTCGCCAGTTCCAGATAATCTGCACCCAGCTCTTCCGCCATTTCAAGTATTTGAGCCATCTGATGGATGTTCTCGCGGTGTATGACCACGCATAACACCATCGGGTAACCGTGTTTTTTAACCAGACGGGCGACTTCTTTTTTTTGCTGGAACGATGTAGTACCCGCGATATGGTCGTTCAATTCTTGCGTACTGGCCTGGATGCTGACCTGAATATGATCAAGCCCGGCCTCTTTGAGCTGGATGATTTTTTCTTCAGTCAGTCCGTAGCCTGAGGTGATCAGGTTGGAATAATAACCCAGGTCTCTGGCATGTTTGACCAATTCAGTCAGGTCTTTGCGCGTCAATGGCTCCCCGCCGGAAAAACCCAACTGCACCGCCCCCATCTTGCGAGCTTGGGTAAGAACGCGCTTCCAGTCCTCGGTATCCAGTTCTGTTTGATATTTCGCATAATCAATCGGATTGGCGCAATAAGGACACTGTAATGGACAGGCGTAAGTAAGCTCTGCCAGTAACCAGCGCGGCGGTGTGGTGTTAGTTTTGTTGAATCCAGCCATTTTTTAAAGCGACCTCGAGGAAAGCAGAAATATCATCAATCAGACCCGACGTCGCAAATTTCAGTTCCAGTTCACTGACGATTTGAGCAAGGTTGCGGGAGCCGTCGCATAGTTTCAATATTTCAGCAGAACTTTGATTAAGTTCCACCATGCCTTCGGGATAAAGGATCACATGTTTTTGCTGGGCTTCTTCCCATTGCAGGCGGTGCATTGGGGAAAATTTAATGGATTTATCTGGGTTGATGCTCATTTTTTAAGTAAAAATAATTTATAGGCCGGAACCATAACAATTTAACTCAATTTTTAAGGTTGAATTTTTAACATGGCGGTTATCAATAAGTTCTGCCTATTGATCGCACGGTTTCCTGTTATCTCAAACCAATAGCAAGCTACGCTTCAATATTAAAATAGGGCGGCATGTTGTTAATATAAGCCATATACATCGCATCCGCCATCGTCCACAGCACATCCAGCTTAAACTTTAAAATCTGTATCATGCGATCTTGTTGTTCGCGGGTTTTGTACCAGTCCAGCGTAATTGCCAGACCGTGTTCAACGTCGCGCCGCGCTTCGGTTAAACGTTTGCGGAAATAAACATAGCCTTCCTGTTGAACCCAGGGGTAATGTTCCGGCCAGTTATCCAGACGTTGCTGATGGATTTTAGGTGCGAACAGTTCGGTTAAAGAAGAGCTGGCCGCTTCATGCCAGTCCGCTCTGCGGGCAAAATTAACATAGGCATCTACGGCAAAACGAACGCCGGGTAATACATGTTTCAATGAAGTGATGTCTTCGCGCTTTAAGCCGACTGCCATGCCCAGCTGTATCCAGGCTTCAATGCCGCCAGGATCTCCAGGTTGGCCGTCATGATCCATGATGCGCTGAATCCATTTTGCACGCGTTTCGCGGTCTGGACAGTTGGCCAAAATATTGGCATCCTTAATAGGGATGCTCACCTGATAATAAAAACGGTTGGCAACCCAACCTTGTAATTGTTCTTTAGTGAGTTTACCTTCATTCATCAGCGTATGGTAGGGATGATGAATGTGGTAATATTTTTCCATGCCCCGCAGGGCGGCTTCAAATTCAGCTTTTGTCCATGCTTTATTATCGTTATTGCTCATGGTGATGTCTTTTGTATGATGGTGAGTAAAAAACAAAAACTATAACTCGATTTCCAAGCCGTCGTAAGCGACTTCAATGCCGGCGGCATCGAGGATTTTACGTTGCTCGGAATCGTCATCTAAAATCGGGTTGGTGTTGTTAATGTGTATTAATATCTTACGGGCTTTTGCCACGCCGCTTAAGATTTCTATCATGCCTCCTTCACCCGATTGTGGTATGTGACCAATTTCGCGAGATTTTTTATGGCTAATTTGCTGCGTACACATTTCGTCATCAGTCCAGAAAGTGCCGTCTACTAACAGACAATCAACGGCTTGCATCGCTGCCATAACATGCGGTTCTATTTCGCCCAAACCAGGGGAATAAAACACTTTTTTGCCGGTTGAAATTTGCTCGATGATGACGCCGATATTGTCGCCTTCATGCGGATCATGACGATGTGGCGAATAGGGCGGCGCTTTGCTTTTTAAGGCCTGGGTATAAAAGCGCAAGTCAGCGATAGCGGGAATAGTAAAACTGCTGCCATCAACGGGCACAGGATGATGATTGACTGTGCAATAGTGTTCCAGCATGTTAAATAAGGGAAAGCCTGTAGTCAGGTCTTGTTTGACCATGTCCGTGCAGTAAACATCAAGCGGTTTGCCTTCCCTGAGCATCAACAACCCTGTGGTATGGTCAATTTGGCTGTCGATGAGCATGATAGCTTTAATGCCTGTGTCCCGAATACCTTCTTTAGGTTGAATCGCAGGGAAGGCTTCCAGTTGCGCGCGAATATCGGGGGAGATGTTAAACAGTAGCCAGTTTTTATTATCGGTACTCACTGCAATCGATGACTGCGTGCGCGCTTTGCCGTTCATTTTATTATGGCGTAAACGGTGGCAATTTGAGCAGTTGCAGTTCCATTGCGGGAAGCCGCCACCAGCTCCTGATCCGAGAACTCGAATTTTCATTATGATCTTAACCTAAACAGAGGAAGAGCAGAATGATACGGTAATAAAGGTTTTCAGGCAAAAAAAAGGGTTCTTGATGAACCCTTTTCTTGATTAGATTTCAATCTGCTCCCAATAGATAAACCAGGAGCTATCGTTTAGCGATTGTAGATGTACATTGTGACTTCAAAACCGAAACGCAGGTCAGTATAGCTTGGTGTTTCCCATTTCATAATAATCACCTCCAGAAGTTTTTTTAAAATGTGTGCTAGCTTGATCAAGTAAGCCAATTTAAAGTATACGATGAACTATTTTACAACGCAACCGAAAAAGGGCCCTTTAAAAAGATAAAGCGGGCTAATTTATATCCAGGTCATGGTTTATTAAGATAGAAAGCAAGTCTGTATTGTAAAATGAATTTTATGCTTGTGGCATTTTTCATTGGGCGTTATATTGGGATTTCACGTAAAAACTTATGTTACACAGTATATATCTGAAATCGGGTATTTCACCGATATAATTAAAATCTAAATCAATGATTTCCGGTAACTATGCGTAACATCAGATATAAAAATAATATTGATATTTTTAGGAGGAATTATGACCGGTGATCTTATTGAATTATTTGTATGGATGTGGATTATAGCAACTGCAGCGTTTGCCCCCCTCGCCTATTTTATTTACAAATTTACCCAGAAGAACGGTAAACCGTTTGGCGAAACCGAGCCGCATGGCGATAGCCCGTCCTTAGTCAATGAATTGGCGGAAAATGCTATTGATTTTTTTAAAGGCCTGCTTGCCAAAAAATAAGCATCATTTGCTGATGAAGTTTTCAGGTTTTTGTTTATCGACTTTCCAGATCAATCGCAAGTGAAGTGAAGCCATTTGCGGTTGATAGGTCTATTCATGTCTCAGAATGTTAAACAAATGCTTGCCAGTTTACGCATGGAAACACCTAAAGCGGACATTCTATGGTTACCGCTGGCGATCAAAATATTGAAATAAAATCTCCGCCCCTGCAATGCACAACCCAACGTGGTATTTACTGGCATCGATACCCTGTTACCCATTTTCTTTTGTACTTCCCTTGTTCATGATACCTGTATCTACTTGGGGGAGGACATGAACATATTCCATTTTTAAGAAAATCGTGTATTTATATTAATCTTATCAGGAGCTTACCTGGCATCAGGGATACCTGATATGACCTTGGATGATTCGAGGTTTTTGGCAATATCCAGTGCTGATATGCGAAACTTTATTGATGCGACTATCCAAAATAATTGAATACCAACAACCATTTTTTTAGACGATCATGGGTTATTTATAAAGAACACAATCCGTATGAAATTGAGAGTTAGTTGTAATCTTCGTTTCCAGATAAATGAAGCGAGCGTTTTAATTTTAATGCTGCGTCCTTACAGAGGCATTCAGCAATGGATAAACCGCGAGGTTTATACCATAAAACCAGCCATACCGATGATAGAAAGTACCGACAGCTTTGGTAATTCGTGTCAGCGTCTGATTGCACCTGTCGGAGATTTTTTGATCCATACCTCGGCTGAAGTCATGATTACAGATAATGTTTATCTTGCACCTGGAGCTTATTTTGTTGAAATACAGCATCTTCCTAACGAAGTGCTACCCTATCTGTTACCGAGCCGTTATTGTGAATCTGACCGGTTTGGAGATCTTGCCAGAGAAATAACCTATGACGCTCTGCCGGGTTACGATCAAGTCAGCAAAATTAATGATTGGGTTCGTCATTCTATTAATTATTTACCAGGCTCAAGTGAATTTCCATTATCTGCTTCTGAAGTTCATCAACGTGGACATGGCGTGTGCAGAGATCTGGCCCAATTAGCCATTGCGCTCTGCCGCAGCATCAGCATACCCACGCGGCTGGTCGTAGGTTACCTGCATAACCTTCAACCAATGGATTTGCATGCCTGGTTCGAGGCTTATGTGGGCGGTCGCTGGCACACGTTCGATCCCACACAAAATGACTTAAGGGCTGGCAGAGTGATTATTGCTTTCGGACGCGATGCGGCGGATGTTTCGGTATTCCATCAATTTGGCTCAGGTTGTCTATTGAACAGCATGGACGTTCGCGTTGATTTGCTGGATAATTCACCTAATATACATTTATAACTAAAAAGACTGAACGACCATGACTTATTGTATTGCAGCTTCCATTAACGAAGGATTTATCCTGGTTTCTGATTCAAGAACCAATGCCGGTATTGATAACGTCAGCACTCATGGCAAAATGCACGCTTTTGATACAATAAAGGATCGCAAGATTGTGTTACTCTGCGCCGGTAACCTGGCGACTACGCAAGCCGTTTTAGAACAATTGCACCGCGACAAAATCAAGAATGCCAAAATTAATTTTAATAATGTGGAAAGCTTGTTTGAGGCTGCGGAATATATAGGTTATGTCAGTGTTGAAAAACAGAAACAGCATGTGAGTTCTCAAGGTCAATCCGCCTTTAACCCGTCCGCCAGCTTTATTTTAGCGGGTCAAATCGGCACCGATCCGCATGGCGCTTACATGATTTATGCAGAAGGCAATAGCATAACCAGTTCTGCTAACACCCCTTTTCTGCAAATTGGCGAGAGTAAATATGGCAAACCGATACTTGACCGGTTTCTTAAGCTGGGTTCATCAATAGACGAGGCCGCGCGTTGCTGTCTGGTATCAATGGACTCTACCATACGCAGTAATGCCAGCGTTGGGCCGCCTGTGGAAATGCTGATTTACCGTAAAGACAGCTTTAGTCTGGATGAATATTACTGTTTTGATGACGATGATGACTATATGTTGCGCCTGAGGCGTAGCTGGGAAACTAAATTGCGTGAAGCAATAGCCGCATTACCCAGTTTGGATAAGGTGTCAATTAAACCGATGCGGATTGATCTTTAAATTGCAACAACTTACTTTTGACTATCGGGGCTAGCGCTGGAAACCGCTTGTCCGCCTGCCTAATGACTGATAGACATTTTGAGCGGATCGGCTGGATCGGATTCATCCTGATCGTTAACGCGTATTTGTTTGTCACCATCAAATTCCTGGACGTCAGTTCCTCCGTGTATCATCTGATGAATTTGGCAGGCGCTTTATGCATGGCGGTCAACGCCAGACATAAAAAAGCCAAACCGCTATTTTGGCTGAACGTGGTCTGGTCTTTGGTTGCCGCCATTGGCTTGATACAGAAAAATTGAACGTTGGCTGGCGATGTTTAATACAGACAGCCATACTTTTTAGCTAAAATACACGAACGCTTTTTAGAACTTTGAGCTTTAACTATGGGC
>JBAQEN010000266.1:0-5652 GCA_049286765.1 Methylococcaceae bacterium | reverse complement strand
CACTGGCTGTGGTTACCTGAACTTCCCAGGGCGAAAGAATTTTAGCCTCGCCTTCAATGACCTCAACACCCAGGTCTGAATAACGCTGCACGGAATCGTGCGGCTCGACGGTCTTGATAATCGACTGCACCCGCTCCATGACATCGGCGAAATCAAATTCGGCTTCGGCCTTTTTGATGCCGTACTCGGCAGACCTGCGTATCTGATCGAGTAGCCTGGCGGAACGGATCAGGGCTTTTGACGGCACACAGCCCGTGTTCAGGCAATCGCCGCCCATTTTATGTTTTTCAATTAACGTGACTTTGGCCTTGACGGCGGCGGCGATATAGGAAGTGACCAGACCGCCGGAACCTGCGCCAATCACGACAATGTTATTGTCAAAGCGTGCAGGTTTTTTCCATTTTGCATAGACTTTGTTCGCTTTAATGGCGTCAACTATTTTATTGGCGATCAAAGGAAAAATGCCCAGCAACACAAAAGAACCGACTAATCCGGGCGACAGAATACCCGATAAGGACTCCAGTTGCCCCAGCTGAGTCCCTGCGTTGACATAAACAAGGGTACCGGCCAGCATACCCACCTGACTGACCCAATAAAAAGTCTGGGTTTTCAGATTGGTTAAACCCATAGCCAGATTAATCACAAAGAACGGAAAAACCGGCACTAATCTCAAGGTAAAGAGGTACAGAGCGCCTTCTTTAGCCACGCCTGCATCAATGGCTTGCAAGCGCTCGCCAAAATGGGACTTGACTGCATCACGAAACAGAAAGCGGGCCGCCAGAAAAGCCAGGGTTGCGCCGATGGTGGAAGCGAAAGAAACAATCACCGTTCCCCACAGCAAACCAAACACAGCGCCGCCAGCAATTGTCAGAATCGCCGCGCCCGGCAGAGACAAACCGGTAACGGCAATATAAATAAGCGCAAAAATGGCAACGGCCATGCCGGGGTGGTTGCTGCGGTAAGTTTCAATGGATGCTTGCTGCGCCTTCAGTGTTTCCAGGGTCAAGTAGCTTTGCAGATCGAAAATGAAAAAAGCAACGATCAGTGCAACAATAAGAACGAATAGCGTCAAACGTGAAAGATTCATAATTTGCTCTCCTTAATGATTGATGACTCAAAAGTTATGCAGGTAGCCTATTAGCGCAGTGTACCCCGTTCTGCAATAGTGGGGAAAGCAAGAGATCAGCTAAAAATTGGTTGCAGGATTTATTGAGGTTTTGATAAGCTGAAAAATATGCTTGTTCAAGAAAGGTTCGTTGGTAAAGAGTGTATATTTGTCGTAAGTTAAGCGGATTCCTTACATGTATACTTTAGTCGATGATTATTAAGGTAAGCGATTGATAATATAGAGCCGCTTTCGCCGAGCGGTAGTGATTTATACTTTGAACGGCCACGCAACGGAAAATCAATGCAGGCCGGGTTACGACTGCATGGATGCAGGAGGTAGAGCAACGCATGGAGCGGTTGCCGAGTGCAACGTAACCCGATAACTCTTTGAACTTACAGGGTTACGTTATCGAAAACCCAGCCCGCATAATCCTAAAAACCTCAGCTCACCAGAGAGGCATAGAGAATTCAAATAAAAATCATCGGATTGCAAAGAAAATCCTTTCCTTTATCGGGCGAATTGCAAATGATCTTTGGTACTTTGAATATCCGGGCCTCTTTCGTGTGTAACTGGTTTTTTCAGGTGCATTAATTCTCACTGATTATGGCTTTAGCCTGAATATCAGCATGATAGGATGACCTGACCATAGGTGCACTGGCGACTTGTTTAAACCCCAGGTCCATGGCAACTGCGCCATAATCATCGAACTGCGCCGGTGTTATATAGCTTATAACGGGTAAATGAGCGTTGCTGGGTTGCAGATATTGTCCTAGTGTCAGCATTGAGCAACCGTTTGCTAACAAATCCTTCATGACCTGATGAACTTCGTGCTGCTGCTCTCCGACGCCAAGCATAAGACCTGATTTGGTAGGTGTTTGCGGTTGTGCTTCATGATACTGGCGCAGTAATTCCAGCGAACCCTGATAATTAGCCCCTGGGCGTACCTGTTTATACAGTCTGGGCACTGTTTCCAGATTATGATTGAAGACATCGCAGGGTTCTTCGGCGAGTATGGCTATGGCTTTATCCATACGTCCACGAAAGTCGGGAACCAGGATTTCTATTTTTGTCGAGGGTGTCTGCTGGCGGATTTTTTTTATACATTCGGTAAAATGCCCGGCTCCGCCATCTCTTAAATCATCGCGATCTACCGAGGTTATGACCACATATTTTAAAGCCATTGCCTCAATCGCATCGGCTAGGTTTTGCGGTTCGTCCTTGTCCAGCGCCAGCGGTTTGCCATGCGCTACATCGCAAAAAGGGCAGCGGCGCGTACACAAGTCACCCATTATCATGAACGTGGCGGTACCGTGTTGAAAGCATTCAGCCAGATTGGGACAGGCAGCTTCTTCACAAACGGTGTGTAGCTGGTGTTCGCGCAATAATTGCTTGATTCGGGTGATTTCGTTGCTGGCTGACAGTTTTACGCGTATCCAGTCGGGTTTACGCAAAACTGTGTTTACAGGTTCAACTTTAATCGGAATACGCGCCAGTTTGTCAGCACTACGCTGGTGCGATTCAGGAGTAGAACGGGAAGGCGCTTGAATAGTCATGGTTTTAGTGCCGTGGTGATAGCCTGAATAACTGAAGTTGCGAGTTGATCGGTGCTGACAGTTACACCCTGATCGGTCAGCCGGGTGACTTTAAGATCTGAATAACCGCAAGTATTGATGTGGTCGAAAGGGCGCAAATCCATGTCATTATTCAGACTCAGGCCATGATAACTACAGTTTTTTTTTATCCTTAAACCGATAGAGCCGATTTTTTTAGCATTCACATAAACGCCTGGCGCATCCGCTCTGGAAACAGCCTTAATGCCATACCCTGCCAAAGTATAAATTATCGCTTGTTCCAGAATAGTAACTAACTTCCGTATGCCCAGATTCAGCCTTTTAATGTCCAGTAAGGTATAAATGACCAGTTGCCCTGGACCGTGATAGGTGACTTGTCCGCCCCGGTCAGTATTTATGACGGGTATGGAGCCCGTATCCAGAAGATGTTCACGCTTGCCGTTTAAACCTAAGGTATAAACGGGCAAATGTTCAACTATCCATAGTTCATCTGCAGTTTCGCTATTACGTTCCTGGGTGAATCGCTGCATATCGAACCAAGTGGCTTCATAGTCTTGCAATCCTAAGTTACGTATCACTACCATTAAGATTATTTATATTCATATGTTGTAGGGGCAATCCCTTGTAGCTGCCTCTGCTGTTCAATAAAGACAATTGCCCCTACAAAACCATCAGAACATGAGGATGATCATATAAATCCTGATAAATGGCATCCAGTTGTTGCTTGCTAGTTGCTTCCACGATGACGGTTACCGCAATGTAATTGCGATCTTTACTGGGACGAGTGGTTACTGTGCTTTCGTTAATGTCAGGGGCATGACGGCGCACAATTTCCATAACCAGCAAATCAAGTTCCATATTAGCTTTACCCATTGCCTTAATGGGAAATTGGCAGGGAAATTCCAAAAGCGTTTCTTCGCTCATAACAGAGATCGTTTGTAAGCTTGAAAAAGTTCATCCATGGTGTGCCATACCGGGCCGGGTTTGCCATCTGACACGGGTTTAGAATCAAGTTCAACCACAGGTATGATTTCACGGGTAGAGCTGGTTACCCAGATTTCACTGGCAGATTGTAATGCAGTAAACAAAATTTTATCTTCACGGTAAGAAATGTTATTTTTTTGTGCAATATCCAGAATCACATCGCGGGTAATACCGGGTAAGATATCATTGCCTTTGGGTGGCGTGCATAAAACGCCATCAATAACTGCAAAAACATTACTAGCGGCGCCTTCGGTTACATAACCGTCTTTGACCAACAGGGCTTCGGTACAGCCCTGATCTATAGCCTCTTGTCTGTGCAGGATATTACCCAGTAACGTGATGGCTTTTACATTGCAAAGTTTCCAACGGCTGTCATCCATGCTGATGGCTTTTACCCCCGTATTTAGACCGGGAAAGGGCACGATATTTGAGCACATCGCAAAAACAGTAGCTGGCGTATTATCCGGAAAAGCATGATCTCTTTTTTCTGCGGCTCCACGCGTAATCTGTAGATAAATATACTGATCAAGATTTGCATCCAGTAACGGAGTCAGAACTTCCAACCACTGTTCACGCGTATACGGGTTAGCCAATCGAATAGCCGCAAGGCTATTTTCCAAGCGTTCCAGATGTTCTTGAAAATGAAATAAATGACCGGAATAGGATGGGATGACTTCATAAACCCCATCGCCAAATAAAAATCCGCGATCCAGTACGGATATTTTGGCCTCATTAAGCGGCAGATACTGACCGTTCAGATAAACTGTTTTATTTTTCATCCGGCTTCTCGATCATTATCATAACGCCATCATAGAGCCTTCGAAATATGTTGCCCTTGTCTACCGATTTCAAGGCTATCAGATCTTTGTCTGCAATCACTTCATCTTTCAGTGTAACCTTGACAGAGCCCAGCTTGGCGCCTTCCTTCACAGGCGCGGTGATTTTTTTATCAACCGTAATGACGGCTTTTAGATCGTTGTATTGGCGGCGGGGAATCGTCGCAAAAAGATCTTCGGCCAAGCCTAACGGTATGGTTTTACTTGCACCTTTCCAGATTCTTGCTTCATTTAGAGGTTTATTTCCTTCATACAACCTGTGCGATTCAAAAAACCGGAAGCCATAGTTAAGCAATGTTTGATTTTGGCTGGCTCTAGCCTTGGCGCTTTTTGCTCCCATAACTGCTGAAATTAGGCGCATGTCTTCTCTTAGCGCAGAGGCAACCAGGCAATAACCTGCTTCATCGGTAAATCCGGTTTTGACGCCGTCAACTGACTCATCGCGTGAAAGTAAGCTGTTGCGATTATGCTGGGTGATTTGGTTAAAGGTAAATTCTTTTTGCGAAAACCAGCGATAGTAGTCAGGAAATTCTTTGATTAAGGCGGCAGTGAGAATGGCTAAATCGCGTGCGCTGGTATAATGATCTTCCATAGGAAGTCCATCGCTGTTTTTAAAATGGCTATTTTTCATTCCCAGCCGTGCAGCGTGTTGATTCATCATATCAGCAAATGTAGCTTCATTTCCCGCAACATGTTCAGCGAGAGCGACACTGGCATCATTACCGGATTGAATGATAACGCCTTTTAGCAGGTCTTCAACTTTAACCTGATTACCGAGTTCAATAAACATACGTGAACCAGCCGTTTTCCATGCCTTTTCGCTGATGGTGGCCATATCGTCCAGATGTAAGTGGCCATTGCTGAGTTCTTTGAACACCACATAAACAGTCATTATTTTGGTGAGACTGGCGGGAGCCAGTTTTGCATCCGCGTTGTTTTCCGCCAGCACCTTACCCGTATGAAAGTCTTGTAATATGTACGCTGTGGCTTCAATAGTCGGCGCAGGGGGGGTGACAATTTCAGCATTTTCTGCATTTGCGCGAGCGGTGGCAATTAGCAAACCCAAAAATAAAAACAAATAAAAACGGGTAAAACTTTTAAAAGGTATCATTGTTTTTCAAGGGACTCAGTAAGACACGGCTTTATTGTATCA
>JBAQEN010000265.1:0-3018 GCA_049286765.1 Methylococcaceae bacterium | reverse complement strand
CTTCACCGCCTGACTAGCGTTTTCTTGCTCATCGTCACTCATGCGAATAAATTCAATCACATCATCAGCACGTAATCCGGATTTCTCGGCCAAATATTTAGCTTCCTCATCCAGCTTTGCTTTGTTTATTTTTTTCGTAACAGAAACTTCTTCTTCGCTAAGTGCAATAGCTTCCTCTAATGCTTTCTTACGTTCAGCTGTTGTTCTGGTTCTATCTTGAGCTGTAAATTCTAATTTTGCAATCTGATTCCTTATTTCAGCCGACCGACTTATAAAATTGTTCTGACTATCTTCGATTTGATCCAATGCAATTTTATAGTTGTATGCAGCCTTAGCTGCTTCGTTTATCTGTGTACCGATACCAGTAAATGTTTCTTTGAGCTGTTCCCCAGCCTTTTTAAAATCTCCGGAAAATATACTTTTAAGAACTCCGATAAGTTGTATAGCCCGTTGCCTTACAACGTCAATTATGGCACGTACCTGTTCCATGCGTGCCGCCATTTCAGTTGCTCCTTTGTCCGTGCTTGTAAATGCCTTCACCAATCCATAAAGTGCGCCTACTATTGCAGCAATAATCAAGACAATTGGATTTGCTAATAATGCCTTGAATGTTTTGCTAAGTGTTTTTACGCCGTTTCCAACATTGCCCAACGGCCCCGGCAATCCTTCCAATGCAGTTTTATAATTACCCACATTCCTGGTATTATCCCCGGTAGCCTTTTCTTCTTCTTTCAGAATATTTGTGAGCTCCAATTTTCTGGCAGTTAACTTCTGTGTTGCCTCTGAATTCTCACCGCTTACCTTACGTGATTTATTCCACTCAATAGTTACTGCTGCTAGTTCCGCCTTTACTTGTTTTATTGTTCCGGCCTCTGTTGTCTGTGCTTCGACTATCTTGCCTATCAGCCTGGTCTGTGTGTTATATTCCCCCTGAACAATCTTCAGGCTAGAAGACAGCTTTATGTATTCCGCAGATGTCTCACCACCCTTTTCCCGTGCGGCTATAATTTCTTTGTTCAGCAATTGAATGGTCTGCTTTAGGGATTGCGCATCCTGAACAGCCTTTGACGTATCAATGTCGATACTCGTTAAAATTACTTCTTCTGCCATATCTTAATAATATTGGTCTCCAGTTCCATCTGTGTAAACATCGGCAATCCCGTCCGTCCAGAAGTCTGTAACGTAAATCGGTGGCGGTGATTTGCTACTTATTTTTATCAATTCTAATTTAGTCGGTGATTTAGATTTTTCCGGATTGAATCCAGAAATTTTGTTTATGAAACATAATCCGTTAACCTCCTGAAAGTAATATAAATTATATGGATCGTAATTTATCATGTCATGCAACGATAGCCACTTTTCTACCTCATAAAATTCGGGGTATTGCAGTGCAGCCTCGAGGAGCAAATACTCCGTTGACATGTCAATAAGTGCCGGTATGTGTAATGATGATAAAATATGATATTCATAATCTAATACTCTGTTAGAAATGTATACAGATACATTAATATTATTACCTGAATTCCTAAAAAATTGAAATGTCTCAAATGAATCCTCAATGTCTAAAACCGGTGATGAATTGCTTATGCTGAAAGAAGGTATATAAGCATCAATTTTAAATAAATCTGTTTCAATATCGATTCCTTTGTTATTGCATGTTATTAATTTAGCGTTCAAAAATTCGCTCCCGCCCGGATTTATAGCCGAAAATTTTATATAATTATTTTGTGCATAGCCATCTATTGCTGGTTTAAAAATAGGCTTCTTTGCAAGACCTGACCAATTTACTATTTTTCCAAATGTTTCAATATCGTCAAATCGCCTTAGTTTTATATTTGTTTCTGTTTCATCTATTTCAACTATAATATTAAAATGTTGAATAAATGCGATAATAAAATCATATAACGATTTATCAGGTTTGTCTTCTATATCATGATAAGGTTCAAAATAACCAGTTCCAAATAGTATCTTATTTCTTTCAAAAAAAGCCCATTCTGTTCCGTTTACGGTGTATAAACAAATGTCTCTTGCAGGTGTATATACCGATTTTATTACAACATCATCCCAAACATTTGCCGTAAATACACCACCAGCTGTGTGGAAGTTCAAACTATATTTGTATTCCAAAAATTCAAAAATTGTTTTTGCGAATATGCAAAAATGACCACCCTCGCAATATCTAGTATCATCGGTGAAAGTTGGATCTACATCCATAAAATATAGACTTATAAGTTTATTATTTTCTTTGAAATTAAGCGACCCATAAGGCTGATATTTCGCAAGGTTTCCAAAATAGTGCGGCAATATAATTCCTTCAGAAGTATCTTTATAAGCATCAACAAACTGTGCTATAGTACCGTTAAAATAAGTCCATGATGGCCCTTCCGCCCCTTGAAGGACAGGAAATCCTTTAACATCGCGCATCCATGTCAGAAATTCAGTTATAAAATCAGGCCACAAAAATGCTTTGAATTGTTCCCAGATATCCGGCTTTTCAAAGATGAATAGTGAAATTCTGTTAGCCTGTAAGTCAACCTGCTCTATACGTAACCTGGCCTTCTTAATAAACTGAATATTATCAATCCAGTAATCAATATACCAATTATCATAAAATCGTATTGACTTTGTATGCACGTTACCCGGGAACCCGAATATTTTTAGATTATGTATTGTAGAAGGTATCGTAAAGCTATTTGAAATATTAATTTTACGCTTCCCTGGTTCCTTGAAATCATAAACCTGAAAGTCTATCCCTATCGCTGTCTCGTTGTCAATATCTATCGTATAGACATTATCAGCACCATCTGTTACTCTGATGAGCCTCATAACATTGTTATGTTATACCATTCAGGTAGTGTGACTGTAAGTTCAATCTTGCTAGTATTACCTTTCTTCCTTCGTACCAATGACTGTCCTGCTGTAACATCTACCAATAGCCAATCTTTCTCTTCATCGGTAGTTCCATCGCCAATTTCCAGATAAACGCGAGGCGAAGTATATATGTCAGACAATATATCC
>JBAQEN010000264.1:0-5145 GCA_049286765.1 Methylococcaceae bacterium | reverse complement strand
GCAACAAGGTCTGAAAAAGACTGGTTGCTAAATGAGTTGTCCAATCGTATTACAGATGGTACCAATTTTAATTTGCTTAAAGACAAAAACATCACAGGAACACTTTGCATCGCATTTACTGAGGCCGTTTTAGAAAAGGCCAGTATTGCATATAGCAATTATCAGCATGACTATTAGTCAGATAGTTGTCATTAATAGTGACAACTTGGATATTAAGAGTCGAGCATGAGCAATAAAAAACTCGAAGACTTACTCTGGGGCGCACCAGAATTCCTACGCGGTCAAATTAACGCCTCCGACTACAAACAGTATATTTTCCCTTTGTTGTTTTATTAGCGCGTATCAGACGTATACCTTGAAGAGTATAACGAAGCCCTAAAAATTCACGAAGGCGATACCGAATATGCCGCCATGCCCATGTTTCACCGTTTCCATATTCCGCAAGAAGCTCGATGGGAAGTGGTACACAACACCACCAAAAATATCGGTGAAGTGACTCAAAACGGGCTGCGTTTGATCGAAGCCAATAACGACCCTTTTAAATGGCGACCCGGTGACTTCCAGAAAAGACGCTCCCTCAGGGGCAAAAAAAAAGGGCCTACCTGTTACAGTAAGCCCTTGATTTACTTGGCTCCCCCGGACGGGCTCGAACCGCCGACCTAGTGATTAACAGTCACCCGCTCTACCGACTGAGCTACAGGGGATTAAACTTGTGTTCAATGGCGCGCCCGGAGAGATTCGAACTCCCGACCGATCGGTTCGTAGCCGATTACTCTATCCAGCTGAGCTACGGGCGCTTTGTTGAGCCGCACATTATCTTTTTAAATTTATTTGATGTCAAATTTATTTTCAAAGATGGTCTTTAAATTTTGGCGGAGAGAGAGGGGTTCGAACCCTCGATGGGCGATAAAACCCATACTCCCTTAGCAGGGGAGCGCCTTCAGCCTCTCGGCCATCTCTCCTAAAACGTTTTACTCTTCAGAGCCACCCATGCCTGTTGACTCAGACTGTTCTTTTTTGATTCTTTCGTAAATCTCTTCCCTATGAACAGAGACATCTTTTGGTGCATTAACACCTATACGAACCTGGTTTCCTTTCACTCCAAGAACAGTAACTGTAACTTCGTCACCGATCATTAAAGTCTCCCCCACACGACGAGTCAAAATAAGCATGGCTTCTCCCTAATGTATATAAAAAACTCACTGTTCTGACACAGCATCCAATTTAGGGATGCCATAGTAACAGCTTTTTAAAAAAAATAAAACTTTAAGCCTCTTCCAATACGAAATGAATCTGATGAGTCGCTGACATAATAATGTTAACTAACAGACTCGTAAAAATTTGTTAACGTTAAGCGAATTATAACTATCATTGAACAATCAATGGTCTGGACGTGAGTTTTTGATTTTTAGTCCGATGTCGTTTATGTGAACGCACAGACAACAAAATCCGTATCACGGCAACCCGCTTGCATCCTGGCTCGGCATTTTAAAGAAACCTTATATTTAATGATAAAGATATCAATCGCTCACAGGCTGTTTGTTGTTCGTAGCAACATCAATGAAAATACAAATTCCAGCTGAATTTATTATCGTAATGATGGCCACTGAATAGCATTAGCAATTGCTTGCCCGAAAGTGGCGCCCAATTTACCAGCTATTTTATCAATCAAACGTCCTTGCTGGGTAAAGTCAACCAGTTTCTCTGCGCCAATAATATTTTTGGCAACGTAATCATCATTACCAAAGCCATCAGCGACACCCAGCTTAACGCCGGCTTCACCTGTCCAAACCAGGCCAGAAAACATCTCAGGCGTTTCTTTTAGCCGGTCACCGCGCCCGGCTTTAACTGCGCCTATAAATTGCTGGTGAACTTGATCTAATAAACCTTGCATGTATTTGGTTTCGTCTTCTTTCGGCGGTGAAAACGGATCGAGCATGGCTTTATGTGTGCCAGCAGTTAGCAGCCGGCGTTCAACCCCGAGCTTTTGCATCGTATCGACAAAACCAAAACCATCCATCAGTACGCCGATTGAACCAATGAGACTGGATTGATTGACAAATATCTTGTCGCTGGCTGAAGCAATATAATAACAACCGGATGCGCATATATCGCTAACTACGGCATAAACTGGCAAATCAGGATGTTCTTTTTTTATGTTTCTAATCTCTTCATAAACATAAGCCGATTGTACCGGACTACCACCCGGCGAATTGGAATGCAGAATAATACCTTTGGTGTTCTTGTCTTTTACTGCGTCTCTCAAGCTTTCAATAATACTGTCAGCGTTGGCATCCTTATCTTCGGCAATCATACCCACTACGTCAATAATTGCCGTATGTGCTTTAGTATCCGTTTCGATACCTTCTTTAATGCTTGGATACATTGCCACACCAAATAGGGCAATCAGGTACAAAAACATTAAAGATTTGAAAAAAACGCTCCAGCGTCTTGCTCTTGTTTGCTCTGTTATTGAAGCCAATGCCAGTTTTTCGATGATTTCCCGTTCCCAGCCATTGTCGCGGGAAACCTCTGTTTTAATCGGATTATCGTTTTGATTTTCCATAACTTTTTAACCTTAAATAATATTCAGTAATTCGGCCGGCTGTTGCAGGCACAGCAACGGATTGTATTGTTGCAAAAATTCTTCCGAGTGCGCCCCGCACGACACTGCAATAGCTGAAATATGGGCGTTGAGGGCCATTTGCAAGTCATGTGCCGAATCGCCCACCATTAATGTACGTTCATTTGCCGCACGGGTATGCTTAATTATCTCACTCAGCATTTTTGGATCGGGTTTGGATGCGGTTTCATCAGCGCAACGGGTAATACAAAATAAATCCTCTGTTTCTGTAGCCTGCAATGCATGTCTCAGACCCGCCCTGGTTTTTCCGGTAGCAACGGCCAATTGATAGCCTGTCTCTTTCAGTTTTACCAACATCTGATAAACGCCTGGAAACAAATCATCCCGGCTAATTTGTTTGGAAATATATTTTTGGCTGTAACAGGCAATCAATTGTTCCTGCGTTCGCTCGTCGGCTTCAGGAAACAAGGCCTGCATTGCCTTTTTAATGCTTAAACCAATCACATTTTTTGCCGCTTGAGATTCAGGAATGGGGCAATCACACTGTGCTGCCGCATGTTGCAAACAATGGGTAATCCAGTCTATCGAATTGATTAAAGTGCCGTCCCAATCAAATATAATCAAATCAAATTTGTTCTTCATGTTTTAACAAGTTTTCCAGTTGCAAAGGTAGGGGGGCTGATATAGTTATTAATAAACCGGTAACAGGGTGTTGAAATTTCAACGTTTCCGCGTGGAGAAACATACGCTTATAGCCTTTTGTTTTAAATGACTTATTGACCTCGTCCAGGCCATAACGTTCATCGCCGACGATTGGATGACCCAGGCTGGCGGCATGGACGCGTATTTGATGAGTTCGTCCGGTTTTTGGCGCAGCTTCAACCAGAGTTGCATTACGAAATAACTTCAAGCGTCTGAAGAGTGTTTCAGCTTTTTTGCCGGACTGACTGATAACTACGATGCGCTCACCACCTTTACTGATATTTTTTAACAAGGGCGCGGTTACCACCAGCTTTTTTCTGGCCCATTGCCCTGATAACAAGGCCTGATAAGTTTTATGAACCTGATCATCCCGAAAAAGTTCATGTAGCTTACGCAAGGCACTACGTTTTTTGGCAATTATCAGACAGCCGGAGGTATCTTTATCGAGTCGATGCACAAGCTCTAAAAAATGCGCGTCGGGTCTTATCAGGCGTAAACCCTCAATTATGCCGGAACTAACGCCGCTGCCACCATGTACAGCAAAACCGGCTGGCTTGTTTACAATCAGGAAACCTTCATCTTCAAATAAAATGCCCTGTTGCAACGACTCTTGCAAACCCTGTGGAACATACGATTCTTCGCTGCGTTCTGCCACCCTGACCGGCGGAATTCTGACAATATCACCGGCAACCAATCGGTATTGAACATCTACGCGGCCTTTATTAACCCTTACCTCGCCTTTCCTTACAATCCGGTAAATATGACTTTTTGGCACACCCTTTAAACGTGAAATTAAAAAATTGTCCAAGCGCTGATCGTTATTGTCTTCGGTTATTTCGACATATACAACCTTGGGTAACTCGCTTTGTTCTTCTATGCTCATAGTGTAAATAATACCAGTATCCGGTGATGATTGATTCTTTAAATTGATGTGGGACAATAAGGTTGTTATATTAGGCAAGTTTTCATAAAAAACATACTTTAATGCTCTGCGGCTTTCAGTCAAGAAATCTGCCGTGAGCAACTCAATGAAGATTAAACCAACTATTATTACGTAATTAACTCTTCATTAATAAAATTATAAGAATTTCGGGTTCATCGTTCGACCCTAGACGCACGATTTTTAACACCTGTTTAAAACAGATTTTATCTCCAAAGACTGAAATAAATATTAACTTAGCGACCGTCCGCGCTCACTCTATGACTTCACCAACTGAAGCCTAAAATAACGACAAAATGCGCAGATGTCAGTAAATAAGACCGTAATAACTAAGCTGATTGTATTATTGCTTAAACATATCGCTTCGTGTTTGCATCGGCACACACTTGATGCAATAACTAAAACAAGTCTGATTCAGTAAAGTCTGATAATGGAGCAGGAAACTACAAGGATAATTGAATGAAAAGAATGCTTATCAACGCTACGCAGGCAGAAGAACTGCGAGTCGCTTTGGTAGATGGTCAAAAACTGTATGATTTTGACATAGAAGTGCCTTCAAAAGAACAAAAAAAATCAAATATCTACAAAGGGATTATCACCCGCGTAGAACCGAGTCTGGAAGCGGCATTTATAAATTATGGCGCTGAAAAACACGGTTTTTTGCCTTTTAAAGAAATTTCCCCGCTCTACCGCCAAACCCAGGAAGGCGCCGAAGCCGAAGGCCGCCGTCCTGCCATAAAAGATATGATTAAGGAAGGCCAGGAAATCCTTGTTCAAATTGAAAAGGAAGAACGTGGTAATAAAGGCGCCGCATTAACAACTTATATCAGTTTGGCAGGCACTTATCTGGTATTAATGCCTAATAACCCCAAGGCAGGCGGTATATCAAGGCGCATAGAAGGCGAAACGCGCAGTGATC
>JBAQEN010000263.1:0-9203 GCA_049286765.1 Methylococcaceae bacterium | reverse complement strand
GGCGGAACCAGGGCCTGATAGCCTATTGGGAAGGCTGATTGATACTTTAGCCACAAGTGTTTACCGGTTTCTTTGCCCAAAGCCCGTTCAACTATTTGCCGGAAAGAGGCCGTCCAAGTTTTGGCTGGTTTATTCATAGTCGAGTTATCCGTTGTCAATTTTTTTAAAATGCAACTTAAATAGATACGGTCACTTGGAGGCCGTAAAAAAGGGTAAAGGAGAAAATGCCGGCAGCTGAATTTTACTCATTTTGGCAGCTAAAAACCTGTCTGGTTCCGCTATAGCTTTTTTATAATTTCCAGGATATTGCAATCGGTTTGTTTGGTATAACTAACCGAATCCATTAATGTTCTAATGAAATAGAGTCCCATCCCGCTTTCTTTGGGATGGTCAAAATCTGGTAATGGCACAGTTTCCAGATCAAAGCCCTGTCCATGATCATAAACCTTGATATTCAGCTCATTATCCTGAATATGAATGGTTATTCTGACAGTGTCTTTCGGTGTTATATGGGTTGTATGTTTAATGGCATTAGTAGTCGCTTCAGTTAACACCAGGTTTAAATGATAAGCCAAGGCTTCCCGATCGCCGGAAAAATCGTCAAGATCTTTTGCTATATGCTCACCAATACTGCCGATTAAATCCAGATATTTGGTCTGTGTCGGGATGATAACATCTACCTGGATAACTTCATTACACATAGTCAACCTCTAGGCTTCATTTTCAAAAGCTTCACTCAAATCGGCATAAATATCAAAGACCCTGTTTAAACGGGTTAATTCAAACATGGAAAATACCTGCGGCTTACAACAAGCTAAAGCAAGCTTGCCGGATTTAGCGCTCGCATGTTTATAACCCGATAATAATGCGCCCAATCCAGAGCTATCAATAAACCGTACGGATTCGAGTTGAACAATAATTTTGACTTCACCCTGCTCTATCATGTGCAGAATATACTCCTTTAATTCCCCCGAATTATGGGCATCTATTCTTTCTTCCTGAATGAATATGACACTAAAACCCTTTATTTTTTCCAGATTCAATTTCATTGGTTTTTATTAGAGTTTGAAGTTCGTAGATCTGGTCAATAAATTAGACCACCGTTGTTATTTTGGGCATCCTTCCAATTTATAAATAGCATACCCTTGATCATTGATTTGTTGGCTCAATTCAATTGGGGCTTCAATACTATGACAAAAATAGCAGTTTTCCGAAGTCACTGTCGCATTTTCCTCGCCAATGCTTTTTAGCCATTCTTTAGCGTAGTTTAACGCTTTTTGCTGATCTTGTTCATTTAGTACGACATCAAAGTGTATAATCTTGCCTTGACTTGTTTTTGCATACGTGTCAAATACATGGGAAACAGACATAAAGACCTCCTGAAAAACACAGCGATAAAATCGTCGCTGTAAACTGTAAATAATGATGATGGTTAACGTCGTATTTGTTACCGATGGGTAAATATAAGCTCATCGCATATCAAAATCCGGCACTTTCGTTCCCTTTTCTGCTGGATGTCTACACGGATGTAGGTAAGTAGAACAACGCAGGCGCAGTTGCCGTGAAGGTGAGGGGGAGAAGTGATTTAAAAAACGGCAATGATGAGCAAACACAATAAAGCAATTACATTACATCAATACGATAAATAAGTGAACGACAACTTTGTTCTCTTTATAATATCGATTCGATACACTATTAATTTATGTTAGTATAATGTCTTTTTGTCAACTTGCTAAATCATTGTTTGTATAAGTCGCTATGGAAAAAGTTGATGTCTTTGATCTGGTTGAGCGCATGGCTGCGTTGATCCGCTCAGAAGAGCGTAAAAAATGCACAGAACTTGGCTTGCAGCCCGTACATTTGCAAGTGCTTGATTATTTGTCACGTTGTAATCGCTATAGCGATACCCCGGCGGCGTTAACCAATTATCTGGGTATGACCCGTGGTACGGTTTCTCAAACACTGTTGTTATTGGTCAATAAAGGTTTTATCAAAAAAACCGCCGATGCGGCTGACCGGCGCATGGTGCATCTTAGTCTTCTGCCTGAGGGAAATGCTATATTAAAGAAGGCGCGTACATCTGAATTATTTATTCAGGCTGCATTAATATTTAAAAAGCATAATATTACCAACCATCAGGATATTTTTGTTAAAGCGTTGACATCTTTGCAAAAAGCCAATAAGTCCCATTCATTTGGTCTTTGTAAAACCTGCCAATATTTCACGGTAACACAAAATGGTTTTAGGTGTGGATTAACCAAAGAAGCACTTAGCCAGAGTGATAGCGAGAAAATATGTCAGGAACATAGTATCTTATAAACCAGTATCTCATCATCACGCTTATACTTATCACACATCAATAACGGTGCTATCGTTCTCTCTCATGCTGGATACCTACAGGGATGCAGGTAACTAGTGCAACGCAGGAGCAGTTGCCGAGAGGGTTAGGGTGGAGGTTTAAAATACCGGCAAGGATGTGCAAATTCTATAAATTCAGCTTTAACTCAAGCCTATGAAAATTATTGATCTTTCAAAGATCCATTCTTTGTTATTCCTATTACTGACTATTACTTTCGCCTCAACGACGGTATCGGCGATAAATATTTCACCCGATACTGTTCAAAAAGGTACAACCCTTGAAATTACCAAGGATAATTTGCAAGCCAAAATTGAATCTGTCAAGTCACGGCAGGGTTTTGATGAGGCATTAAAATCCAAAGTATTGGCTGTATATCAATCTGCCCTGGATAATCTCGGCAGTAGGGAAGGTTTTATTGCCCGTGCGCAAAGTTTTAACCAGGCTATAAAACAAGCGCCAGAGAAAACCAAAAAGCTGCAAAATGAAATTGAGCAAACCCTGTCAAGGGTTTCCAAACAGAAACCCGAAGATTTTAATGGAATCGCCGCTGAAGAACTTGAACAGCGGCTGATTATAGAGAAAGGCAAAATCAGCAACCTGGACGAGCAGATAAAAAAACTGGAAAGTGAACTGGCAGTTCAAGAGGCTCGCCCCCAGCTTATTCGTGTAGAAACGCTTACAGCCCAACAAGATCTTGAAGGAGCACAAAAAAAACTGGAAGCGCCGGCAGGCAAATCAGCTTCAATACTGGAAGGAGAAGCCCGGCAGGTATATTTGAGAACATTGATAGACTCACGCAGTGCCGAGTTAAAAATGCTTGATGCTGAAGCCAGCAGTAACCCGGTTCGAGTTGAGCAGCTTAAAGCCGAGATCCAGTTGCTGGATATTCAAAAAAATGCACTGAGTCCGGTTATTACTGTGATAGAAAACCTGTTGTCCGAGCGCAGGCAACAAGAAGCAAGACAAATGCAGGATACACTCAGCCAGGTAGAGAAAGAACTTTCCGGCAAGCATGTTCTGATTCAAGCAAGCACTCGGGAAAATATTCAATACAGTCGTGATTTGCAGGATATTACTACCAAAATTGAACAATACAGCGAACAAAAAGAAAAGATAAATGCCCGAACCAGTGAAATTGAAACGGACTTTAAAAGCGCCGAAAAGAAAATCAGTCTGGCGGGCTTAAGTCCTGCGCTGGGCAAGATTTTGCGTGAGCAGCGGCGTAATTTATCCCTGCAGGATGAATTTGAGCGCCAATCCCAGACTATTCAAAACGAAAGCGCTTTAACCGGTCTTGAGCAATTTAAGATTGAAGACAAACTGAAACAGCTCATGGATGTCGATGCGAGACTGAAGGAAATAATGAGCCAGCAGGTTGATCAAGCATTGCCAATAGATCAGCGGATGATGATACAGGCTGAATTGCGTATGTTGCTTAACAGCCAGAAGGAATTGTTGAATAAACTGTCTGTCGCCTATGGCACGTATTTGCGTACGCTGGGTGATTTTGATTTTGCCAGGCAACAAATGGTCACCCAGGCGAATAAATTTGCGGTTTATCTGGATGAGCGCTTGTTGTGGGTGCCAAGTTCCGAACCTGTCAACGGAGATTATATAACCGATCTCTATCATTCCACGCAATGGCTGCTGTCTCCGAGTAACTGGATGACGGTAACGAAAGATGCTGTCAAACTGGTATTAAATAATCTGTTCCTGACTTTCATTACTCTACTCAGTTTAGGTATTCTGTACTTGTGTAAAAACCGGGCAAAATTGCAACTAAAGGAGATCGCGGGAAAAGTTGAAATAATTTACACGGATAGTTTTTATCACACCCTGAGTGCGCTGGCCTATACCTTGATACTGGTGTTGCCATTGCCACTATTTATTCATTTTCTGGGCTGGATTTTAAGTAGTAACATTCAGGTCGACAATTTCAGTGAATCGGTCGGTGAAGGTTTACGGAGTGCATCGATCCCGCTTTTTTTACTGCAATTTTTTTATCGCATGTTTGCTGATGGGGGTATAGCGAGCAAACATTTTCAATGGCAAAAAAATACCACCCGTCTGTTACGCAGACAGATGGCCTGGCTGCGTTTTATTGTCGTGCCGGCAGTATTTATTATCACCAGTACCGGCGCATCAAATGTTTCCATGCACAGTGATAGCCTTGGCCGACTGGCGTTGATCATCAGCATGATGGCAATGGCCGCTTTTTTAGGCCGGTTGTTTAATCCAGCCACTGGCTTATTACGGGACTACATCAAAGCAAATCCTGATCAATGGCTAGTCAAATTACGCTATGTCTGGTATCCGGCATTAATTATGATACCTTTAGCCATTATCGGTTTTGCTGTTACAGGCTACTATTTGAGCGCTTTGGAACTGCAGCAGCAATTGATTATCTCCTTGCGCTTAATTTTTTTGATGGTCATTATTCATGCAATGGTGCTTCGCTGGTTAACGCTTGTCAACCGGCAGTTGGCTATAAAAAATGCCATGCAGAAACGCAAAGCCGCCATGCTTACCGAAAAACACCCGGCAGTCGCGGGTGGAGAAGATCCTGTTCTGCCGATAGACGAACAACTGATCGATATACCTACAATAAATGCCCAAACGATAAGATTGCTCAACGTCTTTATAGGCTTTGGTTTCATTATCGGTTTCTGGATGATCTGGAAAAATATCCTGCCGGCCTTTTCATTTCTGGACAATATCGTACTCTGGCAGCATCTGGTAAAAATCGATAACCAGGAAGTATCCCAGCCGATAACCCTGACCAACCTGATGCTGGCCGGATTATATGTGTTTATTGCAGTGGTCTCGGTGCGCAATTTTTCCGGCGTCATGGAATTATTAGTGTTCAGACGCTTGTCTATAGAAGCAGGCGGTCGATATGCAGTTAACCAGCTGGCAAAGTACATTTTAGTTTCCATAGGCTTTATTAGTGTGGCAAACGAACTGGGCGGTAGCTGGTCGGAGGTGCAGTGGCTGGTTGCAGCGCTCAGTGTCGGTCTGGGTTTTGGTTTGCAGGAAATTTTCGCCAACATGGTATCGGGTATTATCCTGCTGTTTGAACGCCCGATACGGGTCGGCGATGTTATTACCATTGGCGATTTCAGCGGCAAAGTCAGTCGTATTCAAATACGCGCTACTACGCTCATAGATTGGGATCGAAAAGATGTGGTAATTCCCAATAAAACTTTCATTACCAGTCAACTGATAAACTGGACTTTAAGCGACACAATAACCCGTGTCGTGATTCCTGTTAGTATTGCCTATGGCTCAGATATTGAACTGGCGCTCAAGGTTATGAATGACACAGTACGATCAAGCCCTTTGGTATTGACAGAACCTGAACCCAGTGTCTTGATGGAAGGTTTTGGCGAGAGTTCCTTGAGTTTCGTCATTCGCATTTTTGTCAGTGAATTGTCAAACCGCTTGCCCGCTACTCACGATTTGCACATCCGGCTTGAACAAGCCTTGCGCGAACATAATATCGTGATTCCGTTCCCTCAGCGGGACATCCATGTCCGATCGGTTGTGCATGATCTCAATCTCAATACGGCAACATTATCTCCGGAAAAAAGTCCGGGCTAATACGTCGGCGTGAATCAGGCTTGCGTGATGGGCTGGTTTGCTGGAGCGGTTTTACAAGTCCAGGCTGGCTAAATAACGGGGTTTAAACCTAATTGTCAGCAAGTTGCCGGTAAGCGCTGCGATAATACAGTAGCGGCTCTCCCAAACGGCAGATACATTCTTGTACTTCGCCAATAATAATCCAGTGGGTGCCTGCCCGAACTTTCTCAACCACTTTACAATCCAAAGACATGAGACTGTCGTTCAGAATAGGCGCTCCGGTAATACCAGCTTGCCAGTTGGTATTTTGAAAACGTTTTTCTTGGCTGCTGCCGCCAGAAAATTGATTGGAAAGGTCTTTTTGATCCGAGTTTAAAACATTGACAGCAAAATACCGGCTTTCATGAATACCGACCTTAGTGTCCGCAGAGTCGTTAATGCAAACCAGTATTTGCGGCGGATCAACTGAAACACTGGTAAATGCTGTTACTGTCATGCCCTGAACGCCGAATTTTTCTGACTGTGTCGTAACCACAGTGACACCAGTGGCCCACATTTGCAGCGCCTTTTTAAAATCATCAACACTCACAGTCATTTATTTCTCCAATAATTTGATAAGCCCAACTGATTCAATTTCTTTTACGATTAAAGAAACAACGATCAGTTGTTTTTAGTTTATAAAGCGCATTATGGTAACACCTGCGAGGGCTTGTTAACTAATCGTAGCTATAGGAACGGAAAATTTATGCCTTAGACGTTGAATTGCGAGCTGGCAGTGCTCGCCGCTCCGTAGCGCCCAATAAAAAATAAGCGTTGCGAATGCAGCGATTAGGTGTTTTAACGTGTGCCCGCTGAGTATGGCCAATTTACTATAAATTGGAGCATCTAAAAATTCGATGAATTTGGCTAAGGCAAAAGCGCCAAGAACACCCCAAATGTATTTGTCCCCGTTCAATTTGGAGTTAAAAAGCCAAAGAATCAGCGAAATCAGTAATACCGGTAAGAACTGTACCAGCGCAATCGGATCCATGCTAAAAAACCGCGATAATAATGATAACTACGATAGCTACAATAATTTTCAGGCGATGTTCGGCTAGCATGCAGCAACTTCCTCAAATAATAAATACGCCGTTATGTTCGGTTCAGAATGACCGTCGCTTGCTGACGGTCGATCAAAACAATAGACAGACCGTATCGTTTTGTCTGATGTTTTTTATCCTATCCGGCGCAACAGGATTTATGCTGCTGGATTGGCGGACATTTCACCGAGCCGTATGAGCAAAACACACAGCAATCGCCTTGCTTCGGTTTGAGCAGGGTTCCGCAGAACTTGCATTCATAGAAAAATTGGCAGGCATCGGTCGGCATGGTTTCTGTTTCGGCATGTCCACAGTGCGGGCAAGTTATTGTTGAGTCCAGGATCACACCATTCATTTTCCATCCCCTTTGACGGTGGACGGATACCCGGCGGCCTTGGTTGCCTCAGTCAATTTGTTCGCCGTGGCCACCGTATCGTCGAATTGTATCGTCGCGGTCTTGCTTGCGTAATCAACGGAAACCTGTTGCACGCCAGAAACGTGTTCAAGCGCTTTCTTGACCGTGATCGGACAGACGGCGCAGGTCATGTTTTGTACATCGAGCGTGACCGTGCTTGACGCGGCCAGGGCCACGCCGGATGCCAGAAAAAGCAAAAGGATTTTATTTTTCATTGGTTTTTCCTCAAAAGAACAGTGGAGCGAACAACGAGAATGCCAGCAAACCCAATAAAGGGATGGTTACTCCCCAAAAAATGAAGCGCTGTTTGCGGATGACTTCAATATTGGCGCAAGGTTTGCCAGGTTCGCATATTTGGGTTGTCAGGTAGAGTTTGCGAAACGTCAGGCCAATAAAAAGCAATGCCAGACCCACGAGTACCGGGCGCACCGGCTCGAAGGCGGTCAGAGTTGCCACCCAAGCCCCGCCAATGCCAAGACTTAGCAACACCAAAGGAGCAACACAACACAGGCTTGCGCCTATCCCGGCAAGAACGCTCGCAATCATGGTTTGTTTTGAGTTCATGATGAATATCTCCTTTCCAGCTATTCGTATATTATAAGCACCGTACCCATGTACGGAGGCAAGCCCATGACACAAAAAAGCTTTACGATTGGCGCATTGGCTAAAAAAGCCGGGGTGAATGTCGAAACCATCCGTTTTTATCAACGGCGCGGCTTGCTCATTCAACCAGTTAAGCCGTTCATGGCATGGGCGTCCGGCATTACACAGAACGCGACGTGCAGCGGGTATGGTTCATTAAGCAAGGCCAGAAACTTGGCTTCACGCTCGATGAGGTTTCGGAGTTATTGAGTCTTGAAGACGGGCAACATTGCCGGGAAGCAAAAGAAATTGCCCATAGAAAGCTTGTTTTGATTCGTGAGCGTATCGAAAGTTTGCGTAAGATGGAAACGGCCTTGTTCGACCTGGTCGAAAGCTGCGCTGGAAATACCGAATCAATAACGTGCCCAATCATACTTGCTCTGCTAAGAGCACCGCCGGAAGACTAATTTTTCCATTGGCTTAATACCAAGTAACCCGCATGAAGCAACGCGGAATGCGGGGAGTTCATACCGATTCCCCGTATTTCGTTTCACTCCATACGGGCTTGCTTAACATTAAAGACAAGGTTTTTTGGGGTTCACAAGTTACTCTGTTATTGGAAATAAGAATTTATATTGCGCCAATACACTAGGGGTATTATATTTTTCGATTAACCCCATGAATACATTTTCGATTCTATCGTTAACACCTTCACCTTCAGCTCTCAATATTCCGACACCGTTGGGTACTGTATCTCCAGGATGCGAAGTAGTGTTCGCTTGGAATGTTACCTCATAATCAACAAATTCTTTACGCAATGCTTCTTGAAAAATCTCAGGTGGTATGTTGTATTTTTTACATGCATGTTGGAAAATCAATTGGAATTAAAAGTTCAACCATAAAATTTACTTTTTAATTATTGGTCTGCATAATTTGGAGTTTAAGGAGTAGAATTTAAGATAAAGCTACCTAGAGGCAACATTCCGCTATCGTTTTGAAGGGAAATGAAAATAAGGGGCAGGTTTAATTTTACCCTGCCGCCCCCTATTTTCTTACTCGTCATCCTTAGTTCTTTTTTCATCACCTGCTTTTTGTGCCGGAGTGCGATCCCCTCCTTTATTGCCACGGTGATCATGGCTACCGTCTTGTTTATTCCCTCCATAGGGGATTGCATGATGCACCCGAGGAT
>JBAQEN010000262.1:0-4159 GCA_049286765.1 Methylococcaceae bacterium | reverse complement strand
CTCGTCGTGGAGTGATAGCAGTTGAGATAAGGAGTCTATGTAAAATACAGTGGACATACAATTGTCCACGCCCTTCAATCAGCGCCTTGCAAAAGTAAATCCGTTCATCCTGAGCCTGTTGATTTCCTGGACAAAATTGGTCTAAGTTTAACATCTGTCATAGAAATTTATGTCAGAAATATTTGCCACTAAGGGCATTAAATCAGCAGGGACAGTCGTAAACGTGTTTTGGACATTATCCCTTCGGCAAGCTCAGGACAGATTTTGTTAAACGCCTATGACGGAGTGTGAAGGCCGAGGATATTTACCGATAAACTATTCCTCTATGCTAGAACTGCTATTGGACTTAGCCGAGTATTTTGTGTTTTACTACAGTAAATGGATTCACCAATCTTTAGGTTATATTACGTCAGACCAAGTCCATCAGACAGGAGAAGATGGTAGGGCAACGCCAGTCCACTGTAATCTAATCGACACTCTCTTAAATTTGGTTAATAATTATTTGGGTAGCTGTATCCAATTGAGGAACCCGACAACTAACGCCAATGATAATAAGCAGTTATGGGCGCAATGGCATTGTTCGGCGTTCCGCCGGAAAAGTATTGGCCTTATAACATTGCTGACTTCGATGTGGAACCTTCCGCTTTTTTATATGCATTTGCTCAATCTTACCAGGCGATTAATTATTACCGACTGGATCCGCCTTACGAATACGTACTAAATGGACTCGCCGTGGATTGGTGGACACTGATCAAACATGAGTACATCGAAACCAATAAATTCGGTTTTTATATTTTGTACAGTTCAACCTGGTTAGGATCAGGTTCTCTATTTTTTTATGCTATACCGATTTTCTGATAATCAGGAAAAGGATTATATCGATAATGATGATCTCCTAAGAACCCGCGGTCCAGACGTTGCTGCCATTCATCGCTTGAGGAGGAGTGTCCTTGCTGGAATATTTCGTTTTGAATGGATTTTAACGTTTTGCTGCGTATGTAAAGGATATTAGATTTAACGACCATAAGAAAAATTGCGCATCTACTTGTTGTTTTGGGAAAGCAAAGTAGAGATCAAGCGGAATGATGCGTTTGCGCCATCATAGACAAAATACTGGACATCAATAAAAGGGTCGTAGATACTTAAACTTTAATTGTAATAATATAAAGCATGTAGGAGATGATAATGGGTTTTATGCAGGGCAAACGGGTCTTGATTGTGGGTTTAGCCAGTAATCGTTCTATTGCATGGGGCATTGCTCAAGCCATGCACCGCGAAGGCGCTGAATTAGCATTTACCTTTCAAAATGAGAAACTGCAAAGTCGTGTCGAAGAAATGGCTCAGCAATGTGATTCCAAAATTACCATTGAATGTGATGTCAGTATCGATGAACATATCGATACTGTTTTTGACAAACTGGGTGGCTATTGGGATGGGTTGGATTGTATCGTGCATTCGGTTGCCTTCGCTCCGCGTGACGCGTTAAACGGCGATTATGTTGATGTCACCACCCGCGAGAATTTTAGAATCGCTCACGATGTCAGTTCTTACAGTTTTACTGCGCTAGCAAAAGCAGGTCGCGCCATGATGAAAGGCCGTAACGGTTCGTTGCTGACTTTAACGTATTTAGGCGCGGAACGGGCGATTCCTAACTACAATGTCATGGGTGTTGCCAAAGCCAGTCTGGAAGCCAATGTGCGTTATATGGCAGTAGCCTTGGGTGCCGAAGGTACGCGCGTTAATGCGATTTCTGCTGGACCTATCAGAACTCTGGCCGCATCGGGCATTAATGACTTTAAATCCATGCTGAATAAAGCTTCCGATACCTCGCCGCTAAAGAAAAACGTTACCATTGAAGAAGTCGGTAACGCGGCAGCGTTTATGTGTTCTGATTTGGCTTCGGGTATAACCGGAGAAATCACTTATGTCGATTGCGGTTACAATATCGCTGGCTTAGCGGCATCTTGAGGAATCGCTGTTCTGATAAAAAAGGGAGCTTGAAGCTCCCTTTTTTATTCCAGACTTACGGGCTTATCTTATTGAGCCTGAGCCTTCTTATTCACTTCCACATCAGCATCGGCCTGCAAACTGTTCAGAACTTCATTAAATTCAGTTTGACCAAACGCATTGGCAATGCTCTTTTTCGCCAATTCCAGCTGTTTCTTGTCATCGTCACTCATAATGCCCGCTGTCACTTTCGATAAACTGACTATAACTTGCTCGCCTGATGGCAATATTGCAACAAAAACACTTGGTTTGCCGCCAACAGGCTTAGCCGCTTTAAAAATTGCATCATTCAACTGTTCAGGCAATTTATTTTTGCCACGTGTGAGTCCTTTCTCGGTCTTGATTTCCAGCTTATTTTCAGCCGCTACGGCCTGAATGGATTCACCCGCCTGCAAGCGTTCTTTTATTTGCTTTGCTTTTCCGGCGGCCAGTCGATTGGCCTTTTCTTTTGATAGTACAGTGGCCACTTCCGGTCTAACTTCAGCTAGATCTCGCTTGGCGGCCATCTTGTGCTCCAATAGTCGCACCACTACCAAATGCTCGGAGCTCAACTCCACAGGAGCACTATTATTACCTTGCAACACTTCTTCAGAAAAAGCTGCATTGCGTATTTTCTCCTCAGCTGCAATACCCTCACCTCTGACTTTGGTAAACAGCGCCGATTTTTGCACTGAAAGACCCAGAGCATCGGCTACAGTTTTTAAATTATCCGGATTCTCATAACTCATTTCAGTTAATTTTTCACCAGCCTCATAAAAAGCATTTTCTGCCTGAGCTTTTTGATACGCTTTAATGACTTCATTTTTAACGCTATCAAACGGCTTAATGTTCCCAGGCACAAGTTCGGTGACTTTAATTAAATGATATCCAAATGCTGATTTGACCGGATTCGACACTTCACCAAGCTTTAAAGCACTTGCCGCATCTTCAAATGCTTTTTCCATGACGCCTACATTGAACAGCCCCAGATCTCCGCCATTTTTAGCGGTTAATTTATCATCGGAAATTTCTGTAGCCAATACAGCAAAGTCTTTACTTGCCAAATCTTGTTTTGCTTTTTCGGCTTTTGCTAATGCAGTTTTAGCATCAGTCTTGTCATTGATTGCAAACAGGATGTGACTGATTTTTCTACGCTCTGGCGTAGTATATTGGTCCTTTTGTTCTTCATAGAAAGCTTTTAACTTGTCGTCGGTGACGATTACTTTCTTGGCAATATCTTCAAGTGACAGCTCAATATATTCAACGGAAACCTGCTCAGGTGTTTGATATAAATCTTGATGCTGCTGGTAATAAGTGGAAATTTCTTCGGCTGTTGGTTGTTCTGTTAACGGCTGTAACCCGACTGTAACATAATCGACATCACGTTGCTGATTCTGGATTTTAAAAAAGCCTTCCACATCATATTGCGTAGCGAAACTGCTATCTACAATACTGTGCTGAAACTGCTCCATAATCAGCGCATTCTTAATTCTGTTGACGAACTCCCCGGACGATATTCTTTGTGAACTGAGTAATGTTTTATATTGTTTGTCACTAAACTTACCGTCCACCTGAAAATAAGGCAAGGATTTGATAAATTCACGCGCTTCATTATCAGTTGCAACGAGGCCTTCTGCATGTACGTATTGCAATAAAACTTCATCTTTTATCAGCTTTTGTAATGCTTGGGCTTTTAAAATCTGCTCATCAATACCCAGGCCCTGGAGGTTCTGACTGTATTGTTCATAGGCTTTATTAACATCGCGCTGATAAAAATCCTTATCACCCACTGATGCTACTGGAGCTTCTTTCCCGGTATCCAGGTAATTGTTGATACCCCATAATGCAAAAGGAACACAAATCAGTATTAATATACCCCATGCAAATGCACCTTGTGCTTTTTCTCTAATTTTTGTCAGCATAGAACGGCCCTAAATAAACAATTTAGATAAGCAAAAAAAAACCCCGAACCAAGTGGTTCGGGGTTTTTGTGGTTTGGCGGAGTGGACGGGGCTCGAACCCGCGACCACCGGCGTGACAGGCCGTTATTCTAACCAACTGAACTACCACTCCAAAGTCTGGTGGGTGCTGAGGGGTTCGAACCCCCGACCCTCGCCTTGTAAGGGCGATGCTCTCCCAGCTGAGCTAAGCACCCGACTAAAACCCCATTATA
>JBAQEN010000261.1:0-8130 GCA_049286765.1 Methylococcaceae bacterium | reverse complement strand
GGCGTATTAGGCCAACTTGAGCCACATGCCGCTCCCCAGCTTGCCGCCGCTCGCGCCTATCTGCGCGAGGCGCGTCAGTTTCGTCGCGCTTCTGCCGGAAAACGTCTGGCGGGGGTTTTGTCCATTATTCTTATAACGGTGTTAAGTCCGATTTGGTGGTCATGGCTTACCACCGATATTTACCGCACCGCCAAGGGCGAATCCGCCAGCATCCAGCTTAGCGATGGCTCGCGTATCGACCTCAATACCGATACCGAACTGAGCGTACAGTACACATGGACAACGCGTAGTGTGAAACTGGAACGTGGCGAGGCGCTGTTTGCAGTCGTTCACAACGCAGAAAAGCCGTTTGAAGTCATCGCCGCAGGCGGCCGCATTCAGGATATTGGCACCCGCTTCAATGTTTATCAGCAGGCCGGTCGCGTATCGGTAACGGTGTTGGAAGGTGAAGTCAGCGTTGCTGGAAGCCAAAGTCACACAGCGCAAAACCTGACTCCCGGCCAACAGATCAGTTACGACTCAACAGGGCGCACATCCGCAATTTCTCGCGCCGATATTGATGTCGTCACCGCCTGGCAAAAAGGTCAGCTGGTCTTCAAAGGCCAGCCCTTGAGTGTAGTGCTGGAGCAATTGGGCCGCTATCACGATGCTTCGCTGCAAGTACAAGGTTCACAGTTACAGACGCTTAAGGTCAGCGGCGTATTTCCCACGGACAATCTAAATCTTGTATTCAATACCATTGCCGGGGCCTTGCCCATAGAAGTAACCCAAAATTCGGCAAACAACTACGTCATAGCCCCGGCTCATTAGCCGGCAACCGGTAGAGACGGTTCGCCCTATGTCTACTATGGATAATCGCTTTGGCCGAATGAATTGACCCGCATGACATCAGGATAATTACACCTTTTTGCACACCAAGTGGCGGTCTAAAATCTCCTAATCAGTCCTATGAGTTAGTGTCATAAAACAAACTTAAAGGAGAACTGATGCGCGCACTACCTAAACTGATAGCAACCCTAACGCTGGCGATGATCATGAGATCTGCTGTAGCCGAAAAAAGCACTTTCAACTTCAACATACCCGTGCAACCACTAGGCGCAGCGATAGAAGCTGTAAGCAAGCAAACCGGACTGCAACCGTTTTATGCAGACGGCGCTTTAGCCGGCAAACCAAGCCCGGCGTTGAAAGGAAACTACAGTAAACGCGAGGCAGTGGCAAGACTGCTGGCGCAAAGCGGACTGGACTACACCTTTACCGGGGGCAGCACGCTGGCAATCAAGCCGAAAACTGATCAATCGGCAACAACTTTAAAGCCGATGACCGTGGTGGGGGAGGCGGTTCAAGATCCGAATGATCCTCTCAACGAAAGCTACACCGTCACCAACAGTTTTTCTGCCACGAAAACTGACACACCAATCTTCGATACACCGGTGTCGATTCAGGTGGTGCCGCGGGCTGTAATGAATGATCAAAAAACAACAACAATCAAGGACGCTCTCGAAAACGTCAGCAGCGTGCGCCCGCAATCGACTTTAGGCCAAAGTAACGGATTTATTATCCGAGGCTTTAATAATGGCCGGGTTTATCGTAATGGTCTTGTCGCTAATGGTTTGTCTATTGCAGAAGAGACTCAATTTGATACGGCCAGCCTGGAGCGCGTCGAGGTGCTTAAAGGCCCTGCTGCGATTTTGTTTGGCCGTATCGAGCCTGGCGGCTTAATCAACCTGGTCACAAAAAAGCCAAGGGATGAACCCTATTATTCTCTGGAACAGCGTTTCGGCTCTTACGATTTCTATCGAACCGAATGGGATGCGACCGATGCGATTACTGAAGATAAGTCGTTAAGCTATCGTTTTACCGGCTCTTATCAAAACAATAAATCATTTCGTGATTTCAATTTTAATGACCGGGTTCTGGTGAATCCGTCTCTGACCTGGCGCCCCGGCGATGCCACCGAAATGTCCCTGGAGGTGGAAGCGTTGCATGAGGATTTCCAGGTTGACAGGGGCTTATTCGCTATCGGCAACCGTCCTGCGCCTATTCCCATTAGCCGTTCCTTCATCGACCCTGACGATCCCGTTGACACTAACTCAAGGGTGAATCTCGGCTTCAATTTAAGCCATGCATTCAATGAAGACTGGACATTGCGAAACCGGTTTTTGGCTTCTTTTGTCGATGATGACAATATTTCTGTCAAACCCGCTAATGCATTTACTGTAGCCGAATTTTTAGATCCGAATGCGGGCAACCGCACCTATCTTCGTAATATATTTTCTCAAATCCAAAGTGTTGAAACTTACACCACTAATCTTGATTTAACGGGAAATCTCGATCTTTGGGGAACAAAACATCAAACCCTTGTTGGTATCGATTATTTAAGAGCAACCGGCACCTATTTGACCCGTGGAAATTTTCTGGCGCCGGTACCGGGCCTGGGAATCGATATCTTCAATCCGGTGTACGGTATTGATCCTTCCTTTTACGCCAATGCGCTGGCGACTCCTTTTCCCGCTGGCGCTAATCATTCCTATTTCAGGGATCAATGGTATGGCGTGTATTTCCAGGATCACATCACGCTTTGGGATAAGCTCCATATCCTGGGCGGCGGACGCTATGATTGGGCGACAACCGGCCGGGGCAAGGGCGATTCGTTTAGCGTCGCCGAAGCGGCTTTGCCTTCGCGCAATGATGAAGGCTTTAGTCCACGTGTGGGGATTCTCTATCAGCCCTGGACTTGGGCCAGTATTTACGGCAACTGGACGACTTCGTTCGGCGCCAACAATGGGGTTACGGTTACTGGCGCCACTATCAATCCGGAAATCGGCGAACAATTTGAAGCCGGCTTGAAAACCGAATTTTTCGATCACCGGTTGTCAACAACGTTAGCTTATTACCATTTGACCAAGGAAAATATTATGACCCGCGATTTTAATAGCCCCGATCCTTTTGCAAGAGCGGCTATTGGGGAAGCACGCAGCCAGGGTATCGAGCTGGACATGACGGGTCAGATTACCGATGAAATCAGTGTCGTCGGCAACTATGCCTTTACCGATGCGCGCATCACCCAGGATTTTTCCGGTCTTCAAGGTAATCGCCTGAACAACGTTCCCGAGCATTCCGGCAGTTTGTGGCTCAAATATGATATTCATCACTATGAACCGCTGAACGGTTTGAGTTTTGGCGTGGGTGTGTTCGCAGCCGGGCAACGGCAAGGTGATAACGACAATACCTTTGTTTTACCGGGGTATGCCCGATTGGATGCCTTTACCAGCTATGCTTATCAACTCGGTGATTCGCGTTTGATCACGCAATTCAATATCCGCAATCTGTTGGATAAAACCTATTACGAGTCCACAGATCCTTTTCAAAATGCACCGCCGCGAGTCGGCATTTACCCGGGCGCGCCGTTGACGGCGATGGGGTCGATACGCTTGGAATTTTAGCTGTCATTTTGGGCATAAAAAGCATGCCCGGCCTACGAAACTAACTACGACTATGCGTGAACGGGTTGATGAAAAATGATCGAACATGAATATATTGCTTTACAAAAAATATTGCCACAATTGATGAATGAAAATCTCTATAGAACTTCACAATGGCGGCGGCGTTTTCGCAGTTTTTGGTTGACGGTGCATTTGTATGTTGCCCTGACGATAGGTTTTTTCTTTGTTATTCTTGGGCTGACAGGTTCCTTTAATGTTTTCATTTATGAATTGGAGGAATTGGGTTTGCCGCAAGTGCGTCATGAAGCCAGTGCGCAACCGCGTTCTCTGGATGAAATCATGCAAACCGTGAAAGCCGTTCACCCGGAAAAAAAAGGCAAATGGTCATTACTCATGCCGAACTATGGCAATGATTATTTATGGGTGGAATACCCAAAGCCCATAGAAACAGCTGATGAACTTTATGCGCCGTTTCGTGTATTGATCAATCCCAATAGCGGAAAAATCATCGAAGAGAGTTATTGGGGGCAAACACTATGGACGTTAGTCTATGAAGTTCATGCCGCTTTTATGACAGGTAAATTAGGTGTAAAGATTGGACGAATTGGCTTTGATGCGGTCTGTTTTCTCGGCTTATTTTTGTTTATTTCGGCGTTGTCGGGGCTTTATCTATGCTGGCCGCGCTGGGGGAAATTCAAAAGAGCAGTGACCATTAAGTGGGGTACAAGCCCGGAACGGTTTTATTTTGATTTGCATAAAACCACGGGCTTTTACAGTTCAATCATTCTGCTTATTTTAGCGTTTACCGGGTTTTCGTTTAGTTACGCGGATTATATTAAGCCATTGATCCGCAGTTTTTCAGCCGTCAAGGAAAAGCATCTAAAAGAGCCGGAAGTTAAATCATTTGTTACAGATAATGCAAAGCCTCTTTCAATTGCGGACGCTGTAGCAATTGCCGATAGTATTTTCCCTGATGCAGAATTGCGCGGAGTATCAACACCGGACGGCAGTGAGGGCGTTTACAGCATTTCGAAAAGGCAATCAGGCGAAGCTAATCAACGCTGGGCACGTAGCAAAGTCTGGATTGACCAGTACAGCGGCAAGGTATTGGCCGTACAAGACCCGAACCGGTTTACCGCTGGCGAGACATTTTTAAATCTGATGTGGCCGCTACACAGTGGTGAGGCATTGGGTTTCGCTGGTCGTATTTTATGGTGTGTCATGGGTTTCGCACCGCTGATTCTTTATGTTAGCGGCATCATCCGCTGGCTGCAAAAACGTAAAGCGCACAAGTTAAAAGCCGCAAAATCCAAAGCGGTGTAGGTTGAATTACCTGCTGTTCGGCAACCTAACATTTTGGGGCTTCGATATGCTGGGTTAATGATAAAGCTGTTAACCCAACCCGCTCGTCTGAGCCGACCAGCGCTTATACCGTTTGTAAAGACAGCGTGGAAGAGTCGGGTAGTCTGTTGTATCGACGTTGCGTGGTGATGGATCGTTACAGCAGAGAAATTCTGGATGAGGACGACCCTTCTACCGGTACTTCCGGTGAGTGTTCACACATTGGCAATGGCCGCTACATTCCGGTCAGCTGTTGGGCGTATTTTGGTATTTATCAGTGGTCTGGCTTGCCCAGTGCTGTTTGTGACAGGGATTATCCGCTGGCTGTAAAAACGGCGAGTAAAACAGCATCGTACAAAACTCTAAACTAACGCTGTAAGCTAGATTCGCGCAGGCAGCGCGTGTTACTGAATTTTTTTATCTTCAAGGTGGGGTTTTTTACGGCTGAAACGTCTTATGTATTGAAGCCCGGAATTTGCCGCCATCCTTACCTTTAGAGTTGATTGTTAAGTCAGGGAACGCTACAGGTTTGGGGTTTTGTTTTCTCCTCACAATAAAATGTTCAGGGACGGCGCTCTTTATCCAGGGATGGATGCTTTTTTAAGGGTGGGGACCTACTTTTCAAGTGGCAGTATATAGCTTCGAGCATGACTTTAGGATTTGACCAGTGTCGATTTACAAAGAAAAACCTGTTTATTGATCATAATCGGAAAATATCGCAGCAGGTGAATATTTACCGTGATTCTATGTTTAATAATTATCAAGGCTGATGCCTGTGAACTATCGATGAGGATGAAGGCATGACAACATTAAAATGTTTACAAGAACTTAAAGATAATACGGATCTTACTCCGCCCAGAGTTCCTAAAAAGCGCAGGATTAGGAAAGAGGATGATCTGATTGATTTATTTCCTTTACCCCGCTATTTTCAGATTCATTTTGAGCATATTCACGATAATTCCCATGAGGTTCAGGGCAAACTTACTCATCTCAACCATGACCTGCAGAGCCAACTGGACCAGCTCAAGCAAACGCTTGCAAAAGTGGAAGACAAACTGGATAGATTTATCGCTTTATTAGGTCATCCCATCGAACCAGGGCATTGAGAGATAGTTGATGCACTTTGATTTCCGTAACTTACAAAATAATAATAAAGCACCGCGGCTTGGATCGCTGCTGTTTGGCAAGCCAGCTTGTACAGCAATATGTTGGGTTATCAAACAGCAGTCACACCGGCATGTATACAAATAAATGAAGGCAATAGTCCCTATGTATTTTTTCAACAACCATGAAGATGGCCTGCGTATGAAGAATTTAAACCCTTTGGGCGGCATCGTAATACCAATCGTGTGCAAAAAACGAACATTATTTGAAGCGTTAACCGGCGAGGAAAACCCTCGCTCGATCGGTACATTATTGCTGATTTTAGTGCTGTTGTTGCATCTATGGGGAGCACTTTGGTTGTTGCAACCGGTGGCGCCTATCACGCTGGCGCAACCTTTGATGATGGAAGTGGCGCTGGTTTCTGCACCGGGTCAACAGGCTTCTACCGCACCGCCTGCACCGCCAAAAGCAGTCAAGCCGATGCAACCCAAAAAACCACCGGTCAAAAAGCCGGTTATTCCCAAACAAGACAAGCTGCCAAAACCGGTGACTGTTAGCGATGCAATGCTGCCGGCGCCTTCACTCACTGAGTCCTATGCGGATGCTTCAGAGACACGTAGCGATGCCGCTACAAACGCTAATGCCGCAAAATCAGCAAGCGGTAAGCAGGGCAATGCAGAGCCTTATAGCGAAGCCAGTTTTAATGCTAATTACGGCACCAATCCCAAACCAAAATATCCTGCGCTTGCCCGCAGACGAGGCTGGCAGGGAAAAGTGTTGCTTCGGGTCAGGGTGACCGCCGAAGGTCTTAGCGAGGAAGTCTCCGTCCAGCGTAGCAGTGGTCACGAAATACTGGATGAATCGGCCATCGCTGCCGTGGAGAAATGGCAGTTTATTCCTGCTAAACGAGGCAATACGGCGGTGGCCTGTTCGGTTATCGTGCCTATTATTTTTACTTTGAATGACTAAGAAGGAGTTATCTTAATGCCCTACCATATAGCACCCCAACTGATAATTGATGGGACTTTGTATACATTGCTGACTTTTTCGGTGCTGACCTGGACACTGATTCTGTTCAAGCTTTGGCAGTTCAGCAAAAACAGTTATTACAACTGGCGCTTTCACAATGCGTTTTGGGATGCGCCTGATTTGGCAACGGCAAAAAATTTGCCGGAAACCGTTACCCGAGGCCCGCAAGCAAGAATAGCCAGCAAAGGTTTTATCTGGCTGGATGACAATCGCCAGTCATCAGGCAAACATCTTAAATATCGCGGCGCGCCGGATGAGTTATTGACGCAAACTTTACTGAGTTCCATGCAGCAAGAAACCCGGGTTATGGAATCCGGCCTGACGCTGCTCGCCAGTATCGGCAGTACCGCGCCGTTTGTCGGCTTGTTTGGTACCGTCTTAGGCATCATGCACGCGATGCATGAGATTACCCAAAGTGGTTCGACCAGTCTGGATGTGGTAGCCGGGCCTATTGGAGACGCTCTGGTTGCGACCGCCATCGGTATTGCCGTCGCTGTTCCCGCAGTATTGGCTTATAACTTTTTGCTGCGCCGTGTTAAACAGCATAGTATAGGCCTTTAAAACTTTGTGGCCAGCTTTATCCACGTCGCTATCAGTAGCGACGCTCAAGATTAAGGAACAGCGATGGCCTTTAAACCGCAATCAGAAACACAAGAAGCGATGAGTGAGATCAACGTCACGCCGCTGGTCGACGTAATGTTGGTATTGGTGATTATTTTATTAGTGACCGCACCGTTATTGACGCAATCCGTACATGTGACCCTGCCGAAAACCGCCGAAACCACGGCGGATATCAAAGATGCGCCCTTGCAGTTGGGTATCGATGCGCAAGGATTGATTACCCTTAATAAACTGCCCATCGCCGATCTTGCCGCCCTGAAAACTTCGTTAAAAGATGAACTTGCGCAAAATCCGGAAACAGCCTTGTATTTATATGCCGATCAAGCGGTAGTTTATGCCAAGGTAGCTGAAGTGATGGCGACTGTTCAGCATTCCGGGATTACGAAAATTGCCTTTGTGACGGTGGAGCAGTAGTTTGCAGGATTGACAGGAAACGTAGAGATAGCCAGGGCGCATCAATCGCAATTGATCCCCAAAAGGCTGGGTATCTATACAACTCGTCATCTCGGCAGGGATTCGCTACGTGCCCTGACGGGTCACGACAGGCTATCCTGCCTGTCGCCCTTTGGGTTAATGCAAATCTATTCCAGAC
>JBAQEN010000260.1:0-4542 GCA_049286765.1 Methylococcaceae bacterium | reverse complement strand
AAAACCGGCAATAATAAGGGATCAAGGTGATCAGTAGTAATGGGTGTGTAATTCTCATCCGTCAAACGTCCCAGCAGTTTTCTCAGGTCATTAAGCGGATGCAATATTCTAAAGTGTAAAAATAACATCGCTCCCAGCAATATCAGAGCAAAAGTGACTAATGCTATATACAGTTCGGTTTGCGTATTATGATTGATGTCCTCTAATAATGTCTCCCTCTGTAAAGCCTCATGATCCATCGTCTCGCTCATTATCTTAAGCGATGCTATCAGATGGCTTTGTTTTTCTTTGCTTTTCAGTTCACTCACATTGGTCAGCATACTTCTGACAGTTTCCAGACTGGATTTCGTAGAATCTGACAAATAATGACTGTCCGCCATTAACGCATCCATTTCATGGAGTGTCTTAGTCAACGCCAAGGGACTGGAGGACGCCGGAGCCACTTCGGTCAAATAGCCGATTACCGCCTGTTGTAATCCCACCGATACCTTTTGAATGCGGTGTGAATAGTTCACATACGATAAAACCGTTTCAACGTGATGCAAATTACGCCAGATCATGCCGCCAAGAATGGCAACAGCCATTAACAGCAGCCCTAAAAATGCCAAACCACGAAGTTTGGCTGGATGGTAAAAAACTGGTTTTATAGTATCCATTTGAAAATAGCGAACCCACTGGTTAAAAAGCTGCAAAAAACCCTGTAAAAATAGTATTTACGGCACACAACCAAGGTCATGTGCAAAATAATCGCTTACTTCCCCTATCACTGTTAACACCAAAGTATGAGTCCGCCTGTTTTTATCATTACAACTCAATTCCGTTAATTCAAAAAATGATTATTTTTTTCTCGTCAATCACTTCGCCGATAACGCAAGCCTCAGAGACGCCGCTTTGATGAAGAGCCTTTAGACAGTCATCCGTCTGATGAGCCGGCACCGAAAACAACAGTCCGCCGCTTGTTTGGGGATCGAAAAGCGCAGGAAAGTGTTGATTGTTTACATTCGCACTCAGCATACAACTTAAAGACTCATAATTTTCAGGGGCAAGAGAGGCGAAATAACCTTTGTTAAACAAGTCACAAACGCCATCGAACAAGGGAATCGCCTTATAGTCGATTTTAATACCTAATGCGCTATCGCTATTTTTTCCCATCATTTCGAACGCATGGCCTAACAGGCCGAAACCGGTAATATCGGCGCAGCCGGAAATATCAAAGGATCTGATCGCCGCCATTGCCGTTTTGTTGGATTGAAGCATGCTGGAAAGCGCGGCGTCCACCAGTCCGCCATTCGCCTGGGCCAGCATATTGGCCGCAAAAATCACGCCCGTGCCGATCGGTTTGGTCAGAATCAATCGGTTTCCCGGTTGGGTCAACCGTTTCCTTAAAACCTGTTCTGGCGCTACTTCACCCTGGACGGCAATAGCGACGGCAAGTTCCGAGCCTTCGCCGGTGTGGCCGCCAATGAGTGAAACATTACTTTTGCTCAGGATATCCAGCACGCCCGACATGACTTGAAAAATATCTTCTCTATGAATCTTCTCGGTTGCGGCGCAGAGTGTTAAGCCCACTTGCACCGTCTTGGCAATGCCGCCCATCGCATAGACGTCACTGAGCGCATGCTGTGTTGCAATCTGGCCCAGTATGAAAGAATCCGAAATAAAAGACCGGAATTGATCGATAGTTTGCAAGCACAGCCTATTTTCGGAAAACCGGGTCAATGCGCAATCTTCTCCATCTTGCACGCCCAGCAATACGGATTCGTCTTCTGGAATCGCCAGTTGATTCAGGCTTTGAGTCAGCGTGGAAGCCGCTAATTTGCTGCCGCAGCCGCCGCAGGTGTTAGCTTGCCAGTCTTCCGGAACCAGAGTGCTTTTGGGCGCAGGCATGATTTTACTCACATGTCCTGGATTTGCCTCAAAAGTCTCGGCCTGAAAGCGATTCATAAATCGCCTGTCAATACCGTCTTTCACCTGCCATAACAGCGAAGGCCACATCCATCTCAGGATGGAAGGTCCATCTTGATGAACAAGAGCTTTCCGGTCGCCTATCGTGATTAACGACAGCACATGTTTTTTAGGATGAAAGGTTCTCAACGAGGACTTGCCAGTGAAAAAGGCGCGTATGTTGTGCTCAAGCACCCTTCCCTGCCTGACCGCATAAACGCCAGCCTTTTTCAAAGGCGAAGGCGAGAAGTGAATGCAATCACCGGCGGCAAAGAGAGCGTCTTCATTTTCAATAAGAAGTTTTCCGGTGACTTTGACAAAACCATTCTGATCGGCCGGCAACCCCGAACTTTTAAACCAGCTCGGGGCAGAGGCTTGTGTCGCAATCAGCGCCCGGTAAAATTCTTTGATATAAAGTCCGCCTCGATCATCTTTAAGCGCCAGTCCATTTTCATGCACTTCAAGCACTTCGGTATTTTGTAAAACTTTTATGCCTGATTCCTCAAGCGTTTTCGATAGCCGTCTCTGGGCTCGACGATCTTTTGCCGACACCAGAAACTCATGCCGGTGAATCAGGCACACCTGGGCATTCCATTTGTTTTGATCGATCAGCATTTTCAGGATAATCGAGATTTCAACGCCCGAGGCGCCGGCTCCTACAACAGCCAGTTGCAAAGGCGCATCGCCTTGATAAGCCTTCAGCTCCGATATCAACCGATCCCAATGGGCAATAAATCGTGAAATCGGCTTGAGCGGGATGAGTCTTAAGGCCGACTCCTGCGAGGAATTTTCTATAGGCTTGGGTTCAATGCCGACGTTAATCGACGCGCAGTCGTAGCTGATATCGGCTCTATTCTCCAGACGGATTTTTTTCCGTTGCGTGTCCACCCCGATTATTTTTGCCTTGATAAAACGCTGGCCGAGTTCCTCACAGATTCTTCTCAGATCGAAATGACAGTCCTCATAGGAATAGTATCCCGCCAGATAGCCGGGGACCATGCCGGAGTAAGGGGAATGGGTCTGATCGGATATCAACGTGATTCGAAGGCCGCCGATCGGATTCATCGCCATCATTTTCAGCACCTGGATATTGGCATGGCCGCCGCCTAGCAAAACCAGGTCCGAAACAACCGGCGTTGGGCTTTTATTCATTGTTTTTACTCTTTAAGAAATCCAGGCAGTCCTGCCAGGAACCTTGGAATAAAGTCTTCCGCGATTTTAATGAAAGAGAATAGAGATATTGTTTGTCGTAATAGCGGGTCAGCAAGCGTTCAATCCAATCGAGATCAGCATCTGCGTTGTCTTCAGCCAGGTCCGGGGATGCAAACGATCGGGTCAGAAGGCTTTTAATTTTATCGCACTCCTGGCCGCCCAGTTTGTTTCTGATCCTTTCTATATTTTGTAGAAAGCGATTTTCCAGTTCATCTAACAGCATGCCGTTTGCTAGAGGCGTTTGAATATATTCTTGAAAGATTTCAAAAGCACGTTGCCGGACCGGCATTTCTATCATCACCATTGGCGCGGTGACCATCCTGGCATAAATGCTATCAGGCAGATGGCAGCGGCCGATATTGGGGCTTTCATCTTCAAGCACGTAGTTTTCGGCAACCTGATAAAGCGCTTGCGCCAGCTTGTTTTCAAACGTTGCCTGTTGCGGCTGGCTTGCTTCAAAATGTGATCCAAAGGCGCTGCCTCTGTGTCTGGCAAGGCCTTCAAGATCGACAAAATGCCGGAGTTTATGGATCAGTCGGGTTTTTCCAGAGCCTGTCATGCCGGAAAGAATGACAAAGGGAGCCGGATTTTCCAGCGCCTTAAGCGCTTCATGCCGTAAGCCCTTATAACCGGACTCGACACGAAACACTTCACAGCCTTTTTGGTTAATCCAATCCTGGGCCAATTGAGAGCGCAGACCGCCGCGCCAGCAAAAAATCAACGCAGGTCCCTGAGGATGACTTTGAATCGACTCGCACCATTGGCGAATCAGCGATTCCTTGTAGTCGCCGCTGACGAGCTTGTGCCCAAGCGCCTTTGCCGCTTCGGAGCCTTCATTTTTATAGGTAAGTCCTACATCATGACGATGGGAGTCCGAAAGTATCGGAATATTGACCGTGTTCCCAAAGTGAGCCTTATCATATTCGCCCTCCGACCTGACATCAATAACAGACATTTTGTTATTCATGCTAAGAAGTCTAAACGCCTCGGAAGCAGGCATAACAGGATATTTGTTCATGGTTTGAATCTGATATTAAGGATAGAGTTTATGGGCGGCAATATTACGTTTTATACAGCCAATTGCCCAATGATTTTCTTACTACCCCGATCGTAATATCCGTTAAACCGTTGGTTATAATGGCAAAGCAGCCATTATAAATCCATGCCCGGGAACAAAGCCTTCAAGGTCTATTTGTGAGTACCTGCTATCAACCCATTCCAGTTATTCAGATATTTGTTTTAAAGAGATAAGGTCAAAGTTCATGCGGCTTAATACGCCAATGTTATTGGTTTAAACGGATCACTTACTTACCGCGTCCTGATTAGCAAGATACTTCAGCTATTCGCAGAAATCGTCTTACCGGCATGGATTGCCGGTATCCAGGC
>JBAQEN010000259.1:0-13280 GCA_049286765.1 Methylococcaceae bacterium | reverse complement strand
TGCAGACCCGTTGTGGGTTCATCCAGGATGTATAAGGTCTTGCCGGTATCACGCTTGGAAAGTTCTTTGGAGAGTTTTACCCGCTGCGCCTCGCCGCCGGAAAGGGTCGTCGCATTTTGCCCTAGCGTGATATAGCTTAAACCCACCTCTGATAAAGTGTCCAGCTTGCGCGCCAATGACGGTACGGCGCTGAAAAATTCAGCCGCGTCTTCCACGGTCATATCCAGTACCTGATTAATGGTTTTGCCTTTATAGCGTATTTCCAGGGTTTCACGGTTATAACGCTTGCCGTTGCAGACATCGCAGTGGACAAAAATATCAGGCAAGAAATGCATTTCAACCTTGATAACGCCATCGCCTTTACAGGCTTCGCAACGGCCGCCTTTAACGTTAAAACTGAATCGGCCGGGTGTATAACCGCGTGAGCGGGCTTCCGGGGTAGCCGAAAATAATTCGCGTATCGGTGTGAATAATCCGGTATAGGTTGCCGGATTTGAGCGCGGTGTTCGGCCTATCGGGCTTTGGTCTATATCGACGACTTTATCAAAATGTTCCAGGCCTTCAATGGCATCACAAGGGGCGGGAATGATGCCTGCACGGTTGATTAAACGTGCGGCATGACAGTACAGGGTATCGTTCACCAGCGTCGATTTACCGGAACCCGACACACCGGTTACACAGGTCAATAAACCAACAGGAAAGGAAATATCGATATTTTTCAGATTATTTCCATGGGCATTGCGGATGAGGATCTGTTTGTCTTTATCGACTGGTGCTAATGAATCAGGCACAGCAATGCCAACTTTACCCGATAAATACTGGCCTGTTAATGATTCTTCGCTGTTGAGAATATCATCCAGTGTGCCCTGGGCAATGATGCGTCCCCCATGAACCCCGGCGCCGGGGCCAATATCAACAATATGCTGGGCTGAGCGTATCGCATCTTCATCGTGTTCAACAACAATAACGGTATTGCCCAAATCGCGCAGACGAAACAAGGTATTGAGCAAACGCTGGTTGTCGCGTTGATGCAGACCGATTGACGGCTCATCCAGCACATACATAACACCCACCAAACCCGCGCCAATTTGACTGGCGAGGCGTATACGCTGTGCCTCGCCGCCGGAGAGCGTATCCGCGCTGCGATCCAGGGTTAAATAGTCCAGCCCGACATTGACCAGAAATTCCAGCCGTTCCTGAATTTCTTTAATGATTTTTACCGAGATTTCGCCGCGTTTCCCGGGTAAGTCAAGCTGCTGAAAAAAAGCCAGGGATTTGCGGATGGGCAAGTGAGTCACCTGATGTATCGGCAGTTCTTCAATAAAAACATTTCTCGCCGCGATATTGAGCCGTGCGCCATTGCAAACATTACAGGGCTTTTGCGACAGGTATTTCGCCAGCTCTTCACGCACCATAACGGAATCAGTCTCATGGTAGCGCCGTTCCATATTGGCAATAATGCCTTCAAAACGGTGTTTCTTCTTTTTGGTTGACCCCGTTCCAGTCAGGAACTTGAACTCGATAGCCGCCCCGCCACTGCCATAAAGTATTACGTCTTGAGCTTCTTTAGACAGTTCGGAAAAGGGTGCTTCGGGATCAAAGCCGTAATGCTGGGCCAATGAACAGATCATTTGATAGTAATAGGCATTACGCCGATCCCAGCCGCGAATGGCGCCGCCGGCAAGGCTGATATCAGGATTATGCACAATAAGATCGGCGTCAAAATGCTGCCTTACTCCCAAACCATCACAACTGCTGCATGCGCCTTTGGGATTATTGAATGAGAAAATGCGCGGTTCCAGTTCGGTCAGACTGTAACCGCAATGACGGCATGCGTAACGCTCGGAAAACAACAGTTCCGTATCATTATCCATGCAGGCGGCGATAGCGATGCCGTCCGCCATGCGTAAAGCGGTTTCAAAGGATTCGGATAATCGTAAGGCAATATCGTCACGAATTTTAAAACGGTCAACAACAACCTCTATCGTATGTTTCTTTTTTAAATCCAGAGCAGGGGATTCATCCAGATCATAGACTACGCCGTCAATGCGGGCGCGTATGAAGCCTTGGGCGCGCAGATCATCCAGTAGCTGCGTGTATTCACCTTTGCGGTCATTGACTACCGGAGCCAGCAGCATCCAGCGCTGATCTGGCGGTTGCGCCAGAATGTGATCAACCATTTGACTCACCGTTTGCGCTTCCAATGAAGTCTGGTGTTCAGGGCAACGCGGTGTGCCTGCCCGCGCATATAACAACCTTAAATAATCATAGATCTCGGTGATGGTGCCGACGGTTGAGCGCGGATTGTGCGAGGTGGATTTTTGCTCGATAGAAATAGCCGGTGACAAACCTTCTATATGGTCAACATCAGGTTTTTCCATGATGGATAAAAACTGACGCGCATAGGCAGACAGCGATTCTACATAGCGTCGTTGTCCTTCCGCATAAATGGTGTCAAATGCGAGTGATGATTTACCCGAACCGGAAAGTCCGGTAATAACGATGAGTTTATCTCTGGGTAAATCAATATCAATATTTTTCAGGTTATGGGTTCTGGCACCGCGGATGCTAATAGTATCCATCAAATAATTCCGGCAATTGAGACAACCCCATAATATACGTTCAAAGCGGATTTAATACAAACCGATGGACGCGTAACGCTACACAGCATCAATGTTCTAGCCATTCTGAACATACAGATGGATTTATTCCAGTACAGTATTCACGTAAAGCCGAGCAATCGCGGCCAAGCAACCTAAAAATGGGAATTGATCTCATGGCTGGGTTCCGGCTGAGCACGATACGAGGCATTGTGCTTGCCCAATTTTTCTTCGAGCATTATTCACCAGGCTCTTTCAATTCGCCTTCTACTTTCAGTGATTCATAGAATACAAGCAAATTCGAGATTGCTTGCAGAAATTCGACAGGGATTTCATCCCGTTTCAGTATGCCTGTCACAATGGCGTAAGCAACATTCGCATCATGAGGTGAGTAGTTATATTTTTTGTATAGCTCGCGTGAAGGACCGGATTCGTATTGATGCACTCGATAGCTGAGTTCACCGCTACCTAACTTCCCATCACGCCATTCAGCAAAACTCTGATCCAGCTTCGCCAGCTCACGATGCAATTCACGCTCATAAGCTTCCACCATATACTCACGGAGCAGTCGCTTAATATTTTTCGGATATTGTTGCATAGGATTTCGTTATTCCAGATTGGGTAATTGATCCGGAGGAAGCAGGACTTTGATTGTGCGCGATTTCCCCGGCTCTCTGCTGATAAATCCTGATTTCTCTAAGGTTAAAATCATTTGGTGGACTGTAGGCGGAGTTACGTTAAAAAAGCGTTGAATATCTGCTTCGGCAGGCGCTCGTTTGTTGACCTTTGTGTAGTTATAAATAAATACCAAGTATTGGCCTTGTTTCCGGGTATAGTCAGGCATAGCGCTATTTTACTGAGTTAGAAGGGTTTATCATAGAGTTGAGAGGGTTATGCAACATGTAATATTTCCAAAATACCGCGCCAAACCGAATAAAGATAAGCGATGCTGCCCTGCTTGACCATAAAGTGTGCGGTTTGATGCGATTTGTTAGGCTGCTTCTTTGCGGAGCTTGGTGGGCGGCGAGCAGGTGTGCCATACAACATACCTTCCTCGCAAATATCCTCGTTTAAATCGGGCCAATGGATACCTTGGCCGTCACCGAGAATTTCGAAATGTTGTCGCTGCGCTTCGCTCGCCTCCGCTAAACGCCAAGACCGAATTAAACCAGCGTATCCTGTCTCTATGTGGCGCTATGGATTCATCTTACCGCGTAGATTCAGAATGACTACGCAGTAACGGATTTTGACGATAATATTTCTGGAGTTGCTGGTAGACTTCCGCAAAGTGAGTATTCAGGATTTCAGGCGCGCAGAAAAAATATTCGCTAATTACGGCAAAAAATTCGGCAGGACTTGTTGCCGCGTAAGGGTTAATACAAACGCGATGGTGATGCTCGACTCGGCGAACCAGGCTTTCATAGGCAGCAGTTAGCTTAGCCGTCCAATCGGTTATGGACATTCCGTAATGCAACGGTGGAAAGCCGTCAGCTGGTCCATTCAACATATCCAGCTTATGGGCAATTTCATGAATAACCACATTGCGTTCGGACCGGATTTCCTGCATATCTCGCTCGACATCGTCCCATGACAATATAAGAGGCCCACGCGACCAGGACTCACCGATCAACGCCCGCTCCTCATGATGTACAACACCCGCTGCATCCCTGTCCTCTCTGTTGACCAGAAACGCGCCTGGATAAACAATAATTTCAGTCCAGCCCGCCAAACAGCCAAGTCCAAGTCTGAGCACTGAAAGGCAGGCTTGAGCGGCGATGATTAAACACATTGCATCGGTGAGCTGAAGATCTTGTGCTCCGGCGAATTGTTTTTCACGCATAAACAGCGTCGTCAGTTCGCGCAGATGCGCTTTCTCAACCGCAGTCAGCCCCTGTAAAACAGGCAGCTTTTGGGTAGTTTCCAGCCATTGATCGAGAGGAATTGCATAATGGTGCAGGATGTAGCGGATACGCGCTCGTTTGAAAATATTCATTAGGAATTATCTGTTGTTAAGTTGTCTCGATTCCACTACTCGGTTGCCGTGCTGGGCTCGTAGCATGTAGAGTGGTTTCGCGACACCGCCACCGCCTCAAAGCTATGGTGGATTGCTATCGGCGAATCCACCTTACGGGTTCTGGGTTTGCCAACCCAGCCTACGGGCTATCAGTCAATCCACTTAAGGGTTTTAGCCATCACTGTACGTAATCATTGTGTATGAAGCCTCTCATATAAATATCTTCCCCGATAAGCGAGATATGCCAATATGTGCCATCACCATTAAGGCCATCAACACGGTAGTCTGTGTCAATGCGTGTTATTCCTGCGGGCGTGCGACCGGTTTCTTCTGAGTTCTTATCTGCCTTTTTATAAATTGGTACATCCTCTTCTTTAAGATCTATGAAGCATAGATTGTGTTCAGTCTGCTGGGTGGCCTGTTTGGTTCGGTGAATAGACAGAACAACATCAAGTGTGGCAGAAAATATGTATTCGATTTTGTTAGTTAATACTTTCTCGTCAAGCTTAGAAAACTCATGTTTGATAACCCAGCCTCCTCCTTTTTTTTTGGTACACTTCAGGTGTTAACCGCCAAACATTCCAATAAGCGGTATTGTCGACTCCCTGAGTTAGAAGTGTTTCATTAACGCTACTAGGGTCGTAGACGATAAAATCGGTAGGATCAGAAACATATTCTTCAATGTACTGCTTATTGCGGGCGAAGTATGGCGCTTTAGTGTAGCCACCAATTAGGCCAACTGGTTTTCCATCCTTGTAAGCTGAAATATCGTAGTCTCGTTCGACTTCCAAGAACAGTGCCTTACGGCAACAAATAGCACAAGCTTCAAATTCCCCTGCCTCAAGAGCATTCTTGGCCTCAAGAAGCACGACTTTCGTTTCACCATCTCCTAGTAAATCAATAGCACTTACAGAAAAAAAGGATACCCCTAGAACTGAATTTGATACTTCGTCAAAAAACTCTCGAACGGTTAGAACGAGCCGATTACATTCATCTCTCGCAGGTTGGATTCCATGATGTTTTGAACTAACGCGAATGTTGTTCAATCGAAGTAATTTATTTTTAAACGGCAATTCCTTTGGTGCGATCTTAGTATTTATTCTAACAAAGTACTGGTCAAAATGAGTGTGTTGGTCGAGTGCCGCTCCGACATGATCAGCCACAGCAACTAGAAATGACTCAACTGCGTCTTGAAAAAGGTTAACTGCAGAAAACAAGTGTATGTCATTCGCAGAACGAGAACTCGCCGAACCAAGATCATAGAGATGTCGAGCTAATGTAAGTCTATGTATTGTTTCGATGTCCATCAGTTTTTATTTTTGTGGCTAACAAATTATTAATCCAAGTCCGCATAGTATATAGGATGATTTTTTCCAAATTTCTAAAAAACTTACACATCCACTTTTCTTAGCTGGATAACACCCATAATCTGTTTACAACGCCAAACTGTCCCGCCAACAAATCAAAATCGGCGCTGGACAGATAGGGCAATAGACCCAGCAAGGGTGCATTCAAAGCCGCTTTAATCTTGCGTATGTTTTCGTCACGGTTTAGCATTTCAGGGCATTTATCAGATATGCCCATATGAAAATGGAATAGCGATGAAAAATGTAAATAAATCGCTCGTGTTTACAAATGGCCATAGGCACGAACCGAACGCCATAACTTAAAAAATCAGAAGTCATGAACCGTTTTTATTATTACCGGAATGACATTAATAAAATTAGCAGGAAAATAATGGCTAACATCGGCCAAAAATAGGGAGCAACAATAAAAATACCCAGCATGACAAATACTAATGCCGCTATAAACAAGAACATGCCTACGCCTAAAAAAGCCAACAGCATAAGAACAGCGGTAAATACCATGACTATCAAAAATGCCGGAATGGCTGCAAAGCGGATCAGGGGGTCAGCAACCGGTTGACCATCGATGATGAGGCTAAATTGCCCCACTCCCGGATGAAAAAAATAAACAAGAGCGGCTATAAGAGCCCCTATAACTAATATCTTTAAAATTAAGTTGTTGCTTTGTTTTTGAGTCATAAGTTTTGATCCTTCTAGCGGGATAATTTTATTGCGGGATAGCTTGTTTTTGATCGGCCTGAATTTCTTCTATTGCCCCGTTTGCAAAGAGCCTGAATTTAATATTTTGACCATTAACTGCGCCCAGAACATCAAAATATTGGATTTGAACCGATTCAAGTTCATTGACTTTAATTCCAGGGTAGCGTTTTTCGATTTCATTCATTTGCTCGAATGGCAAGGCGAAATAAGGTACTTCCTGGGTTAACTTCATTATTTTACCGGAGCTTGCAATCACGATATCTTGAGCAATAATGTCTTTATTGTTTTCTGTTTTATCGGTTTCTATCTCAAATTTAACATGATCTTTATCACTGATTTTTGTTATTTTGGTAATACGATTTTTTTCCATGTAATCCAGGGCTGTTTTCTTAACTGCATCCGGCAGTGCCTCAAATTTAATTTCAGCGGTCTCTTCAGCCCAAACAAAGCTGCCGGAAAATAAAATGGAACAAAGTAAGGTAAGCAGGGCTATTTTCTTGTGCATGATTTTCTCCATAGTGGATTTTCATTCAGAATTAAATACAGTAAAACGAGTAGCAAAGCGTAATAACAAACAATAGCACACGGAATGAAGCGAGTGTGGGCTAATATAGCGGCTTGGATAATTTTCAATAGATTATTGCCGCCATCTGTGATTATAACGGTAAACACAAGCGCGGTTTCCGGGACCGCGAATTTGCCAGATAGCAAAGTCAGAATAAACGCGTCATTATCCTTAAAGCCAATCACAATGGAAAGATAGTAAGTCTATGATAACCAAAATGGCTGATAACATACTGTGTGATAAAAGCAAAAAACACAAATATTCATGCATTCAAAATAGCCATAACGGGTTTCAACTACGGTTGGGTGATATTGGCTTGATGCTGGGTATCGATCAGGACGGGGTTTGCAAGGCCTTCCTGAAGGTTTTGACTATGCTGGCCGAAAAACTTTGCGGACGATATAACATACTCTATCCAGATATAGGGCTAGGATAGATGTAAATAATCATATGATCAGTTATGGAAAAATGATTTCCGAAGAACAACAATTCAGCCGTCTCGACATTGCCTTCGCCCGTTTTCTCGGTGAGCGGACAACGTTTGAAGCAATGCAAAAACAGGCCTTTGAAAACCTGGTGATGTCTGTGTCTTATGAGCAAAGCCAGGGGCACAGTTGTATAGGGCTAGATGATGAAGACAGGGCATTGGTGCTTGCATCGGGGCTGGCGGTGTGGCATTCCCAAACTGGAACCGGGGAACGAGCGGCCACTTTGCCTTTGGTTGTCGAGCAGGATCGATTGTATCTGCATCGTTACTGGTTTTATGAAAACCGTCTGGCAATGCAGATAAAGGCGATGATCCAATTAAGTGGGGCGTGTGAGCAAAAGATCGCTGCCGACCCAGAAGCACTGTTTGACAAGTATTTTGGCCCTTGCGTAGCTGAAACCGACTGGCAGCGCGAAGCGGCTAAAATAGCCGTCAAACATTCATTCAGCATCATTACCGGAGGCCCTGGAACGGGTAAGACCACGACAGTGGTCAAGATTTTGGCCTTGTTGCAGGAATTGGCAGAGCAACCGCTTGTTATTGCCTTGGCTGCGCCAACCGGAAAAGCGGCGATGCGTCTTCAGGAATCCATCGGTTTCAGCAAGGCTGCGCTACCCTGTGCGGAAACGATAAAAACGCACATTCCGGAAACTGTGACTACCCTGCACCGGTTATTAGGGGCAAAGCCACCATCGCCTTATTTTCGCCATGATGCGGCCAAGCCTTTGGTTTATGATCTGGTCGTGGTTGATGAAGCATCAATGGTTGATTTGGCCTTGATGAGCAAGCTGCTTGATGCTTTAAAGCCTGGTTCCCGATTGATTTTGCTAGGTGATAAAGATCAGCTGGCTTCTGTTGAATCGGGTGCTGTGCTGGCGGATTTAACGATGGCATTGCCGGAACATACGCTGGAGTTAAAGAAGTCACACCGTTTTGATGAGACTATCAAAAGGCTGGCGGTAGCGGTCAATCTTCAGCAGGAAGATGTTGCCTGGCGGATTTTGCTCGAGGGTAATGAAAATATAGCCATGCTGGAACAGGATTTAATCAATTATGTGGCCGCGCAACAAACGGATTATTTGCGCCTGATTAAAAACGGAGCCGGATTCGATGAGATTTACCGCGCATTCAGCCGCTTTCAGGTGTTGTGTTCTAACCGTGAAGGAAAAAATAGCGTCAACGACATTAATTACCGGGTGGAACAGAAGCTGTTTGGGCAAAATCTCATCAATTTGTCAGGCTTATGGTATTCAGGCCGTCCGGTCATGGTCACGCAAAATAATTCGGCTCTGCATCTTTATAATGGCGATATAGGCATTTGTATGCCGGATAAAGACCAGGGCGGAAGACTCATCGTATTTTTTCAACGCGCGGATGGCAGTGTTAAAAAGTATTTGCCTGGCCGTTTGCCGCATTGCGAGACCGTTTATGCGATGACGATACACAAAAGCCAGGGTTCTGAATTTGAGGAAGTCTTAATCGTTCTTCCCGAAACCATCAATCCGGTATTAACGAAGGAATTGTTGTATACGGCCATTACGAGAGCCAGGAAAACAGTCAAGCTGGTTGCCGATGAAGCGGTTTTTACCGCGACAGTCAGGAAAAAAGTTGAGCGGATTACCGGTCTGGTGGATAAGTTTCTTTAATTTATTAGCTCAATTGTGCAGTGCAAGATATTAGCATCAAGCTCTCGCACACACCCAAACATCCACCCGGCTCACTCCCGCTTTCTTTAATAAATAGGCCAATTCCTGCGCAGTTGAGCCCGTGGTCATTACGTCATCGAGTAGTGCAACATGTTGGGCGTCAATGGGTTTGATAATTGAGAAAGCATTTTTGATGTTTTTGCGGCGTTGCTTGGCGGTCAAAGCTGTTTGATGTGGAGTGTCTCGATGCCTAAGGCAACTGCTTAGATCTAACGGGATTTTCAATTCCCTGGAAACTGTTTTAGCGATTTCAATAGCCTGGTTGAAGCCACGCTGGCGGTAACGGGCTTTATGCAGCGGAACCGGTAAAATCAGGTCCGGCCTTTGCGCTGTTATTTTCAGGTGTTCAGCTAATAACAGGCCGAGTAAACGGGCGTTTTTGTAGTGCGCACCGAACTTTAACGAGGTAATCAGATGTCGCATTTCACCTTGATAGATGAACGGTGCGTAAGTTTCATCAAAGGCCGGGTGCGTACTCAAACAGTGTCCGCAAAGGATAGGCGAGGTTGCCGGTGTCTCAAATATTTCGGCGCATCGATAACAGCACAGATTATTTCTGAGTAAGCGTTGATAACACGAAGCGCATATATCGTGGTTGTCGAATCCGGTATTGCCGCACAAGATGCAGGTAGGCGGAAGCAGGTAATCCTGTATAATATTTATCCAGTTGTAACCCATTTTTATTCCAAGAAGTTGACGAATAATGTCATTGCTTGTCACTCTTAAATTAATACTGTAGCTGGAGATTAACAGAATGTCTGCAAACCCTGCAATTAGCCATCACGTTTCACTTGCCATCCGCCATGACTGGCAGCTGGATGAAGTGCAAGCGCTCTATGCTTTACCTTTTAATGATCTGATTTTTAAGGCCCAAACCATACATAGAGAGCATTTTGATCCTAACGAGGTTCAAATCAGCAGTTTATTGAGCATTAAAACCGGTTCGTGTTCCGAAGATTGCGGCTATTGCCCTCAAAGTGCACGTTACGATTCAGGCCTCACACCAGAGGCATTAATGCCTGTTGATGCGGTTTTGAAGGCCGCTCAACAAGCCAAGGACGAAGGCGCTTCGCGTTTTTGTATGGGTGCCGCCTGGCGTAAACCCAAAGACAAGGATGTTGAGCGGGTGATAGAAATGGTTCAGGGTGTCAAGGCACTGGGCATGGAAACCTGTGTCACGTTGGGGATGCTGACCGATGAGCAAACGCTCCGATTAAAAGAAGGCGGTCTGGATTATTACAATCACAACCTGGATACCTCGGAAGATTATTATTCCGAAGTCATCACTACGCGGACCTATCAGGACCGTCTGGATACACTGGCGCGCGTTAGAGAGGCGGGTATTAACGTCTGCTGTGGCGGAATCGTCGGCATGGGTGAAAGTGAAATTGACCGCGCCAAGCTGTTAATCCAGTTGGCCAATATGCCCAAACATCCTGAAAGCGTGCCGGTTAATATGCTGGTGCAGGTTGAAGGCACGCCGTTGATGGGTACAGAGCCGCTGGACCCGATCATTTTTATCAGAACCCTGGCCGTTGCCAGAATCATGATGCCTAAATCACGGGTACGTTTGTCGGCAGGCCGCAGCAAGATGAGTGATGAAATGCAGGCTTTATGTTTCCTGGCGGGTGCAAACTCCATTTTTTACGGCGATAAACTGTTGACCACCGACAATCCGATGACCAATCATGACCTGGCTTTATTTGACCGTTTAGGCATGCATTCCGGCGGTTCAAGTTACGCCTGATGACGGCTGCATTTTCACAGTTACCGGGTAATCTGGAGGCTATTGCTGCGCAAGGTTTGTATCGATCCAGACGAGTCATAGCCTCCCCTCAAGGCATCAATCTGCAAATCGACGGGCGGAATATCGTCAATTTTTGCAGCAATGATTATTTAGGATTAGCCAATCATCCTTCTGTAGTCAGCGCCTTTAAAGACGCTGTCGATCACTACGGAGTTGGCAGTGGTTCGGCGCATTTAATCTGTGGACATAGCACGGCTCATCATGCCCTGGAAGAAGAGCTGGCAGCTTTCACAGGCCGTGATAGAGCCCTGATATTTTCTACCGGTTACATGGCCAATATCGGTGTCATTTCGGCGTTGTTAGGCCGGGGTGATACGGTGTTTGAAGATCGTTTAAATCATGCTTCCTTGCTGGATGGCGGTTTGTTGTCCCGGGCGCGGTTTAAACGCTATGTGCATGCCGATGTTGAAAATCTCAATGTCCATCTAAAAAAAGCAACCGGCAATAAACTGATCGTTACCGATGGCTTATTCAGCATGGACGGTGATTTTGCACCGCTGAAAGCATTATCTGAAGCAGCAAAAGCGGCTGATGCGTGGCTGATGGTTGATGATGCGCATGGGCTGGGCGTAATCGGTGAAAGCGGCGGCGGGCTTCTGGATTATTACGGACTTAACCAAAATGATGTGCCGGTGCTGATGGGTACGTTGGGTAAAGGCTTTGGCACGTTTGGCGCATTTGTAGCAGGTTCTGACACGTTGATTGAAACCCTGATCCAGAAAGCCCGCACTTATATTTATACCACCGCGCTACCAGCAGCAGTCGCTGAAGCGACACGCGCCAGTATAAAAATCGTTATTGCCGAGAGTTGGCGCCGGGACAAACTTAAAAAGCTGGCTGATCGTTTCAGACTGGGGGCCGCGCAGTTAGGTCTGCAATTGATGGCATCCGCCTCGCCTATACAGCCTATCATAATCGGCGATAGTCAACAGGCTGTAGACATTAGCAATGCCTTGCTGAATGCCGGTTTTTTAGTCAGTGCCATCCGGCCACCCACAGTGCCTCAAGGTAGCGCACGCTTACGAGTGACATTTTCGGCATTGCACGAGGAACAGCATGTTGACCGGTTGCTGGATGCGCTGGATAAAGCAATGACAAGGTTAAAGGTTAAAAGTTAAAGGTTATATGTGCAGATATGCTTTTTTCACCTTGCACCTTGCACCTTGCACCTTGCACCTTTTGCCTTGCGCCTCTATTAACACATGACAAAAATCCATCAACAAACCTTCGGTAAAGGCAAGCCCATAGTGCTGGTGCATGGCTGGGCGGTGCACAGCGGTATTTGGCGAGATTTTGCCCAACAACTGGCGCAGACTTATCAAGTCACCTGCATCGATTTGCCGGGGCATGGGCGCAGTGAAAAAATCGATTCCTTTACACTGGAGCAGATCGGTGACTCGCTGGTCAATGCAGTTCCTGATGAAAGCAGTTGCTGGCTGGGTTGGTCGTTGGGTGCAACGGTGGTGCTTGATATAGCGAGGCGGTTTCCCGATCGAGTTAATTCGCTGGTATTGTTGGCGGGAAATCCTGCATTTACCCAAACAGCGCAGTGGCCCGGCATGAATGTTGGGTTGCTGGATGCTTTTGCCGACAAGTTGAATAAAGATTGTCAGGCGACCTTGATACGTTTTTTATCTCTACAGGTGAATAACTTACCGGATTACAAAGCCTTGTTGAGAACCCTGAAAGCAGCGGTATGGGAATGTGATACACCCGACAATGAAACCTTGCAAGGCGGCCTGGAGATCTTAAAACACGCAGATTTACGACCTGCTTTATCCGATACAAGGGTGCCGGTTTCCGTGATATTAGGCGCCCGGGATACGTTAGTGCCTGTCAGTGCTGGACAAAACATGCAGGAGCTAACGCCTGGGATAAAGATCAATATTATTGATAAAGCAGGGCATGTGCCCTTTTTATCTCATCCGCAAGCCGTATTGGCGATTATCTCCCGTTTTATGGATGGGCAATGGTCCTAGATAAAACCGGGATTAGACGATCATTTGCAGCGGCTTCGATGACTTATGACAGTGTC
>JBAQEN010000258.1:0-4677 GCA_049286765.1 Methylococcaceae bacterium | reverse complement strand
GTCATACACCGCTCCACTATCGTTACGCTTCCTGTACTCCTTCCTTGTTTAGTCGCCAAATTTTTAACATTAATTTGCAAAAGTAATCCCATCAGAGATCATAAATCAAAATAATTAATAGCGCCGATTAAAGGTGTGCGCGGATTTAATGACAATTTTACCGAGATTTTATCGAGCAGGGGGAGAAAGCGGCCTTTGGCTTTAAACGTGCTTATAAAATTGCCATCCTGCATAGCAGGTAATATTTTGGGTCCTATGCCTCCGCCGATAAAAATCCCGCCCGTGGCCATTGACTTTAATGCCAGATTGCCGGTTTCAGCCCCATAGATTTCAACAAAAAGCCTGACTGCTTCTGCACATAAAGGGTTTTCACCGGCAACGCCGAGTCGGGAAATGATGGCATTCCTGTCAATGCCGCTGTTGATATCAGGCACAGCAGGGCAAGGAGGTGCAAAACCCTGTTCACAGAGAAAATCATACAGGTGGCCGAAACCCATACCCGATACAATACGTTCGCAACTGACATGAGCAGGGTAAATCTTTCTGAGAAATGCCAATAATTGATCCTGCTGGACATTTTGAGGGGCAAAGTCACTATGACCCCCTTCGGTAGCCATTGGATAATGTTTATTGCCATCCCAATAAAGGATTGCTTCGCCAAGGCCTGTTCCAGCGGCTATGACTGCGATATTGCCCGCTTGAGTTTCGGCATCAGGATTTAACTCTACCAGATCGTGTCCGGGCAGATACAACATGCCCAAGGCCATGGCTTCCAGGTCATTCAGAAGCTTTACCTTGGGAGTGCCCAATTTTTTTTTTAGCTCAGCACCGTCCAGCAGCCACGGTAAATTAGTAGTTTGGCAACGCTGATTAACGACTGGACCGGCAATGCCAAAACAGGCTGATCTGAACTTAACGTCAGTGGGTAAAAAGACGGTAAGAATATCATCAAATTCCGGGAACTGTTGGCTTGAGTAGGTTTGTTCATGTACGCAAATCAATGACCCGTTGGTATCCCTGGTCAAAATGGATAAGACCGTTTTTGTTCCACCTATGTCGCCCGCTAGTATCACGTGCACTCCTTTTGTGTATTGTTAAGTAGATGTATTAAAGCATCGAGGATGCTATTGGCAACTTTATGCGGAGGATTGTGATAAAAAGCCTGCCAAGCTAATGATACACAGTCTTCGTAATTTTCTATACTTTCCGGGTGAGATTGTAACCAGCTAATCCTCACTGCATGGCCAATAATAATGTCTGTTAATAAAGTATCGTCAATATACAATGATGAATTTTGACGGAAAATAGTTGCGATTGCTTTTAACGCTTCTACCGTTAATTGGCGATAGACCGGAGCCTGAATTTTGTTGAGCAAGTGATTGACGTGCAATTTGAAACTTTGTTCTCCCGCGGTCATTTGTGACAAGATATTTTCGCTATCCAGCCGGTTTTTACTGTTGAGTTTTTCACCTATCATCAAGCCATTGCAATGATGCAGAATATCCCAGACACTGGTAAAAAATGCATTATTTTCCCTGCCGACACTACCTTGCTGTTCGCGCCATTCGTACCAGTCGTTAATTTCTCCATGGTCTTTTGGATCCATGCTTTTTAAGAAGCGCGCACTGGTTAATTCACGTCGGCCAGTCTCGCACGGGAGGTGCTCATAGTGCAGCGTTTCAGCTAAATCCAGTTGATCTTCCGTATTGCTATAGTCTTCCAGTGTTTCCTTTACTTTTCTGGACAATTGATAAGGTGGTAAAGCAAGAATTTCGTTAAAAGCCTGATCCAATGTACTGCAACCTGATTCGCGCTTTTGTCTGACAATAATCAGCTGCATGATATGACCCACGCGTACTGTGTGCATATCGGTAAACAATTCAGGGTTGGACTTGATTAACATGCCTAAATAAAGAATCAATTCCTGAATAATAATGTGTTCACTGGCATCATTGTTATAGGCACGGATAGTTTGCAAAATTTCCGAAGAATCCGCCGGGCGCGTTAAAGTAGCCTTGCCGCTGTAGGCGCGACCTAATGTTAATGCATGTTGACGAACCAGTATTTCGGTCGCCGCCTGTTCCAGATTGATATCGTATTTACCCAGTAAACCGGCACAGCGTCTAACAATGTCCCAGGCATGCTGATCACCGGCTCGCTGATAAGTTTCTTCCAGCAAGTCGCAGACACAACACTTTGTGCCGTCCATTGCTGTCAATCCAGTGTCGTAATCCAGGCCATGACGAAGGCCCAGCAGACTTAATGCTTCAAGTTGCGCGTAAAGATTGGTGTTGTTTTTTAGTTGCTCTATCAGCATTTCATCGCTAGCAGTTTCCCATTCTGTCGATACTAGGGTGTCCAATGGCACTGGCGGGGCTGTGTTTATCGGTAATACCTGAACAAAGGGACGCTCAGCTTCCTCCCATGAAGCTTTAGAGAATTGAAAATCATGCAAGTAATTGATTTTTTCATGACTTGAAGTCGCTGAAAAATCTAACAGGGTTCCGTGTCGTAAGGAAATACCCTGAGTAAAACCTTGTTGCAGTTCTTTGATAAAGTCAATGAGAATTTCACGATGATGGCTGCCCAACATATTATGTTTTATAGTCATAACAACCAGGGGGTTACCCGGCCTATCCCAGTGCTTGTATATATACGATAATTCCAGGCGTAGACGCTGGATGAGCAAACGGTTGTCCATCGCCAGATAAAAGCCTTTTTGGTTAAGACATTGCGGTAAAAAAAGCAGACACTCACCCGCCAGCACATACATCTTGGAGGTTGCCAGCGTCCGCAACTGTCTCAAAGGCCTGCCAGTTAAGCCAATGCGGTCATTTCTGCCGACATGTGTATAGGCTTCGGCGAGTTCCATCGCTTCCCTGACCTGAATAGGAGCAATTTCTGCAAGAGTTTGTGTATCGATGCCTTCAGAATGCAAATCGTTCTGCACAGCTTCATCCTGAGCCAGCAGTGCGATTTGTAGTTGGTACTCCTTTTGCCTATAAACTTTATATCTACCCAGCGGATCGATGTCGTCTATCTCCAGTAAACCATCCTGTATAAGGTTACCCAGCATAAAAAGACTTTGCGCCCAAACCAAAGGAATATTTTCATTCGGAACACGGTCCTGGCTGTGTGGCTTGGCTTTTTCTGCTGTAATCGAGTCTATTGGCACTACATACAGTTCTGGTAGTAGCCGCTGGCCATTTTGTTCAACGAGTAAGTTTTCCAGTTTATTACGATAGCACAGGGCGGCTTCGTTATTGCCTGTGAACAAGTTGTTAAGCAGCAAATAGGTAAAAAACAAGGGCCATTCACATTCAATATCCATGAATTGCTTGAGTTCATGCGGGTCATAATATTGGCGCTGACCATCTTCGATGACTGTTTGGTGGCCGTCTAGCAAGAAGCGTTTGCAACCATACCGGCCTTCCAGCTTTTCGCAAATAATCGCTTCTGTTTTTGCCAGGAGGGTCTGATTATCAATCGCGAAAGCAGGATAGCCGGTGATGCTGAGTATGGCTGAATCGGTCTCTTTAGAAATAGATTCTCTGGGTAAAAGTGATTCCAGCGTAATCCGCGTCCGGGCGATGTCGTCACTGATTACATGAACAATTGACTCTTGTCCGCCCTCCTTGCCAAATAAATTAAATCCGGATAGCGCTTCCAGCGCCGCTTTCGCCATACCTATGGAACTGGCATTTAGCTCGGCGATGCCATGATTAATTTTGTGTCCGCGCTCCCAGATGCCGTAGTCAGGTGTACGGTATGTCCGGCTGATATAGTGAACCAGATTTTGCACAAAATTGACTTCATCTATCGTGAATACAATGCGTAAGCCTGATGCCGTCATTTGCGCCAGCATTAACAGGAATAAAGATGTGGCATCCAGTTGCAAGTGTCCCCATTCATGATCACCGACGACAATCCCGCCCGATTTTGTGTCGTATTTGGCATGCAAGGCGTCCATTGGGTTCTGGGACTGCTTGAATTTTTCAACTTTCGGCGCCTGCCGCATCATTGCCGTCAACAGTCCTCGCATCAACTTAACGACGCTTTGCTCCAGCACGTAGGCTCGGCCCTGTTTTTCTTCGGCGCGCCGATAAGCCAGCGCCAACCCCCATGCCGCCAGAATACTGTAGACATTATCTCTTACCCAGGCATCCGTATAATTGCCATGAATATTAACAGCCGTACTGGCAGGGAGCAAACCGCTTACCCAATCTTGCCTGTTAAGAATGATGTCCTGCACCTGCTGGAAATAAGTGTCAAGTTTTTCATGTGGATTATTCAGTTTCATGTTGTGCAATGCGTCTATTTTCCAATGATAACTTTATATTCATAAAAAACTAACAGCAGATGTCGTGCCATCATGCATCTTGCCAACTGTTGCAGCTTGATTTAGATTTGAAATTGTTAAATTGAAGCCTGATTTTCAGACTTTATAAGTTAATAGGGGGAATGCTATTATCCGGTTTATAAGACGTTTTCAGACATAGAAATGGATGATTCATTATCAATTATAACTTCAGGACTGCATTTGCACCAAGTTGATCTTAACTTTACAAATCGCACCGAAAAAGAGCTATTTCAAGTGCATAATAATAAAATGTCAGGCGCCACGCCGATGCCGGAATGCACCGATAAAATCAAATGAAACACAACAGGATCGATTGC
>JBAQEN010000257.1:0-2125 GCA_049286765.1 Methylococcaceae bacterium | reverse complement strand
ATTTTGGGCAATGCTCGCGAGATTTACCCTTGTGTCTACGATAAAGCACACGAGTTGTCTTTACATTTGTTGCCCAAGATCAAGCGTACCTTCGGCGAGTCATCGCCGGAATTTGATTACATCTCTCAACTGATTGCTTATTGCCGGTCTCAGGGGGTTACCCGGCACGAACAAAAATTTAAATCGTCTTTTTTATCTAAACACAATCTTAATTATTACGGCTTGTCCGACCTTACCCAACTAACTGACTTACACAACGATTTTTTAAACATTGACCAAAAACTGAAGGTGAATTCTATGGACCTAAGAACCATTACCGAAACTCTCCTGGAGCAGGGTATCTGCGACTCTACCAAGGCCGCTAATACTACGGCGCTTTATGCGATTAATTGGATGAACGGCGAGCGTTTCGATGTATCCAAAAAGCAAGTTAAGGTGCATCGTGCCAGGCTTCGCCAAATCGGCATCGACATTCTAAAGCCGTGCAACTTGCTGCTGTTCTCGCCGGTCATCGTCAAGGAGGTTATTGAAATCACTAGAACCGAACTGCAACCACCCGCGTTTTATCAACATCCTAAATTACCCAACCACCTGCGCTTAGTCGCTTAACCACTCAAGGAACTCTTATGGCTTTTTTATTTATCATGCCCAATCACATCGACCGTCAATTAGATGAAAAAGGCGCTGTGACCATGTTGCGCGTCAATTGTACCGAGCTGGCCCCGCGTAATTTCAACATCAACATTTTGAAGCATCCGGCGTCGGTGTTGCAGCAATTTGAGCGTTATGTTGCCGCTAAACAGCCGGTCATGGTGCCGTTGAAGGAAGGCATTACTTCCGACGGTTCTACTTATTTTCAATTGCTCCCGGGGCAGATTATCCCAGTATCCTTGGATTACGTGAAAGAGTTGCAAGCTCAACAAATATCAAGTGCCGCTTCTATTTCCACGGTCAACCCGGCTACAGAGTTTAAAGTTGGTTCTAAATAATGAATTATGGGGAGCTCTTATCATGACTATTTCTTATTTTGTACGCGTCTATCAAGCCTTATTGTCCTTATTTTGTCGTCATTTTCCGGCTTTTTTTGCTCAGAAAGTCTGTGGCCGTTTGGTTTATGTTTCCAAGTTCCCCACTATGTTTTTGGGCTATTCTGAGTCTCCAGGCTGGTATTTTGTCGACTCTTTTGTTTTTCTTCACACAGGGGATCTGGAAATAGGTTTAGAAATTGAACTCGGTAGTGTTGAGTATTTTTCGGTTTCTGAACTTGAAATAAGCGATATTGTAATTAACTCAAGCAAAATAGTGCCTTTGCTAAAATCAGCCGCCAACGCTTACCGAATCCGTTGTTCCTAAAGTTTAACGCAATGGCTCCGCGTTATTGATTCGCGCAGCGAACAATAGCGGAGCCATTGCGTTTTTTTTGTGCCTGAGTTTTTCAGAAGTCATGTTTTGATGTTTACCTGATACGGTTTATTTTGCGTGTTATAGAGGGAAACTAGCGAGCGCAGCCGAGCGGTTTAGACGTGATCGGCTCGTTCGTTTTTCGTTTCATTGGCCTGCGGCGTTTGAGTCGTGCAGCTTGTTATCAATTCGTGAAGGCTGCTTTGTGCCTTCACCTAATTAATCGCTTTAAAGTAATTAGATTGGAGTTTTCTATGTTTGACGTAATTTTTGCATTTCTTCATACGCCGTTTATGTTTCAGGGGCATATGTATGCTATGACTAACACTGATCTTTTAACTATTTGCGTTTCTTTTTTAGTTGCTAGTGTCTTATTTTATCGAATGAATGATGCTGCAAAGCGTAATTAAAGACTTCGCATAATAGAAACAGGCTTATGTAGAAAAGCCCAGGTGGAAACTAAAAAAGCCCTCTGGGCTTTTTTGCATAGGGCGCATTATGCGAGGTCTTTAATTAGCGTTACACGTAACGTTAGTTTTACATTGGTTGTGAGTCTCGACAATTACGACATAGTACTTTTACTGAATAAACTAATTTTGGCTGGAATGATTCGATAGCGGTGTAACTGGTAATGAAGTTTTTTCTTGAAACAGTTTTGTTGCAGACTGGACATAAATATTCATGAGGATAATCAAAGTCGGGACCTTCACAATAGGTATCGACT
>JBAQEN010000256.1:0-7056 GCA_049286765.1 Methylococcaceae bacterium | reverse complement strand
ATATCGTGGAGCGCGTTCCCGTACGTATCGGATTGCAGAAAGATGAAATACTGAAAAATCCCCTTCGCCCCGGGCTCTCCACCGTGACATCAATCAACATCAAGGAATCGGAACAGCCTCTGGGCGCTTCACTGGCGAAAGCTTCCTCCCAGGAATATGAAACTGACATTTTTATGGATGAACTCGCAGGCGCACAGAATCAGGCTCAGGAAATTATTATGGCTAATTTAATTCAAAAAAACGATCCAATAGAATCAAATTGCAAATCTCTCGAAACAGTAGCTACTAAAAATTCCAAAGCTTATTGATAATATTGATTTCATGTTTACCGGTGCGGGTCTGTGACGACATTGGCTCCACTTTCAGGAAGGTTTAAACCTTGATTGTTGTGTCTAAAGTTCTTCCTGCGGGAAAGGGTTAAATAATTTTCACTCAAGTGTCTGCATGATTATTTTTAATTGGAAAATGTCAGTCAAGTATCGAATCAATACTATTAATCATATGGGAAATAAACTTGCTGATTATTGAAAATTATTTTTATACCGGAGTAACCAAAAAAGCATCGGCATATATATCGGCTGAGGAAGCGCCATTGAGAAAGGTCAATTTTTTCATTTGATTGACCATTTCAGGATGACCACAGAGAAATACACGCCAATCTTTTAAATCAGCAAGCGAAGCCAACGCAACTTCGTTGACACGTCCGTGGGTAAAACCTTCAGGGACATGATTGCCGGATAGACAGGGGATGTAATGAAAATTTTGATGCTGTTTGGCAAGTTGGCGCATCTCATCAATCCGGTAAAGATCTTCAACTTCACGACTACCATGAAACAGATAAATGGGACCGGAATGACCCTGCAAAAGTGCATCCGTCAGAATACCCGCCAGTGGCGCGAGGCCTGTTCCCGTTCCGACCAGAAGAATGCCTTGCTCGCTTCTTTCAGGCAGGTAAAAACAATGACCTCGTGGTTCGGATACAGCGATAGTGTCACCAACCTTGATTTCATCATGAAGCCATTCACTAAATCTGCCACTAGGCAAGCGGCGAATATGGAATTCCAGTGTATTGGATTCTTGCGGGGTATTGGCAATCGAATAGCTGCGCGTTAAGCCGTCGGCTCTCTGCAGATTAACAAATTGTCCGGCATTAAATTCGAACGCATCCTTAAACGCTATGATCAACAGCAGTGTGTTTCTATTGAGCATGTCGTTAACAACAACCGTTCCTTCGGTATAGAATTCCGATTGATCAGGCAGTTTAATGGCCATATTCCGTTCCGGATGACACAGACAGGCAAGAAAATAATTGTGTTTTTTCAGGGTATTCTTCAATCCGGCCTGAGCGGCTTCCGGCGGTATAGTATCCAGACTGCGCACCATGCAGCTATGACAGGTGCCTTTTTTACAAGCGTAGGAAATATTGACATTTTCGCGTAATAACGCATCCAGCAGTGTTTCATCCGGTTGGCAAGAATAAGTCTTTTCTTCAATCGTTAATTTGACCATGTCACCCTCTATTGAGTCTGATTCCCTGATGTTTGGTTTTGCATCAGGGAATCAGATTAAGCATGTTATTTACCTAATACGTCTTTTCGGGCGCCTTCGGCAATTGCGGCGGCTTCGGCAATTAAGTCTGCCGGCACATTCAACTCAACCAGCGTGGCGCCCAGGTGTTCCATAACGGCATCAAAATGAGAATTGTCCAGCCCCATTTTTACCAGATGGGCATGAGCGTTGCGCATATCCTGGCCTGTATAATTATTGGGGCCGCCAAAAGCCATCGTAAAGAATGCTTTTTGCTTGGCGATCTGTTTGTCCATATCGGAGTTATCAAAAAAACGATTAATGCGGTAGTCGTTCAGAACCTTGCGGTAAAATAGTTCGACCGCTGCATTAACTGCGGGCTCGCCGCCTATTCTTTCATAAAGTGATTTGCTCATCGTTGCTTCCTGATTGTTTTGTGTGTCAGTCATTATTATTACCTCAAGTGTTATATCAAATCTGTAACCAAGCAAAGTTGACTACAGAAAAATAATAACAAATCAATGCGACTTATACAATATAAATATGTTATAAATATAAAATATTATATCGATATGTTTTTTTGATATACTTTCAGCTATAAAGCAGGTTTACAGAAGGGTATTTTATGGTTGAGAAGATCGGGTCGCGGCAGCATCAAATTTTACAGCTGCTGCTTGAAAATAAAGCAGGCCTCAGTATTGATGAGATCGCCACTGCATTAAATATTTCCCGCAACGCTGTGCAACAGCATTTTGCTGTACTGGAAAGAGAAGGTTATATACAGACGGGCGTGCTTTATAAAACAGCAGGACGTCCGGTGCGGAGATTTGTTTTAACTGAAGCAGGGATCAACAGTTTTCCAAAGCAATATGCCTGGTTTTCTGAACTCATACTGAGTGATCTGAAAAACGAAATGGGTTCAGAGTCTTTTCAGCGTTATCTGCATAAGTTGGGAAATAACTTGTCTCAAAGTTTTTTATCCCGTTTTAAAGGAAAGCAGACTGACGAGCAAATTGAAGAATTACTAAAAATTATGGACGAGTTGGGGTTTAAAACAAGGAAATCGACAGCTTCGGACAGTAATGAACGGACTATCGAAGCCTGCAATTGCATTTATCATGACCTGGCTCAAAAACATGAAGAAATTTGCGAGTTTGATAAAACGCTGATGTCCTCTTTACTGGATAAAGATATTGAGCTTGTGGAGTGCATGGCAAAAGGCGGCGCAGTTTGCCGCTTTAAAATCATCAACAAATGACTGAAATATTCTAACTGCACTGTTGATTTAACACCCCGGACATATCATTGTTTTGAAAGTCGAGGTAAGAATCTGGTATCTCCTCATTCGACGCAGCTAATTTTGTAAAATCAGTTTTAAATACCTTACTTCGTTCCTGGAAAAGTGTTGACAAATAAGATCAGGTTGAGATACGAAACCCAACATCGGTCCGTTTCGATAGTTGGATTCCGCTTTCGTTTTATACAGTCTACATGACTATTTAATTCTAATCAGTTCTTTGCCACCGCTGGAAAAGGAACATTTGCCTACAGCAAAGTTACCGCAATCTTTTGATTGTTCCATCCTCGCGCCGTTCGGGCTAAGTTGAATTTTTAGCTCACAGTAACTGGCTTCGCTTTCAGCATGTTTTTTCATGACCAATTCGTTCTTACCTGTGCTTTTGGCTTCACCGGAAATAGCAGCAGAACAGCGATCACTGCCTGCCCCCTTGGCAATAGATTCAAAATCAACATCAGTGCTGACAGTGTACTTGCCATCGGTTTGGGTGATTTTTAAGTGACGAACAGCGTTACCGTCGCGCAATACATAATGATCGGTGGCGGCGAAAACATTACCTGAAATCAGCAGCGCAATAGTCGACAGAAACAAATTTTTTCTCATGATGTTACCTTTGTTTTGATTTGAATAGGATCAACATGACAGCAGGAGATAGCGCATCGCTGTTCATGTCGTCTGTGGATGTTTACCATTTATCAATTTTATCAGGGATAAATAATAAGTCACTCCGGCACAAATCCGTGGAACAGATTTGCATTTGACCCGAAGGGCGTCAGGCAGAATAGCCTGACGTGAATCCAAGCCGGTTTGATGTGTTATTTTTACGGGCATAAATAATATTGATAGGTGGTAAGTTTTGAATGTACTTAGCACAACTCGAAATTATTGTACCTTATTGAACCAGTTACCAAAAGTTGTCAATAAGCGATAAAACCGTTCTAGAGTTGATTTTGAATAGAAAATTAATGGCAAATAATCACCTTGATCTATTGAACAGGAACAGGATAGTGGCAGTAATATAATCTTGTAAGTCGGCGTTCATTAATGAATTGCAATTTTTGTGAGTTTATAATTAGCATTTCTTTATTTCCGCTTGATAAATTATCCAATTTTCTACTTTGCTATATTGTAAAATCTAGCTTTAAAATTCAATAACCACGGAGAAAATGATTATTTCATTTGCAAAATTAGTTGCCTTACTCGTTTTATTATCTTCAGGGTTATTGTCGTCTTGTGCTGAATTTAAAGATGCAGGAAGAACAATAGGCCATACGACTCGCAATCTTACCCGGGAAATCGGGCATGGCACCAGGGATGTTACCAGGGAAATCGGGCACGGTACCCGGGATGTTGCCAAAGACATCGGTCATGGTACGAGGCGTGGAGTCAAAACCATTGGCGAGGGGACTAAGGACGTTGTGAAGTCGCTCACCGATGATGGGTAATCATTTACAGACCTTTTTAAATTCGTAGCGCGGCGCGCTTTAACTGCATATTCCCACGAAGCGCGTGGGAACGAGATATAGTATTTTTTAATGGCTAACACACTAATTTTCTCTCCAACCGTTCCACAAGCAAAAGACCAGGCTGTTATTTGGACAGGTTTAACCGGTTGTGGTGATTCATTGGCTTTGGCATCGGCCATTAAAAATGAAAACCGCCTGTTTGTGATTGTTACACCTGATAATCAAACGGCTTTGCGTCTTGAGCATGAGCTGGCGTTTTTTTTGCATGGCGAGCATCCTATTTTGCAGTTTCCCGACTGGGAAACGCTGCCTTATGATGTTTTTTCACCGTTGCCGGAAATTATTTCGGAGCGTTTGAAAACCCTGGCCTTATTACCGCAGGTGAAGCGCGGCGCACTGGTGGTTCCGGTGACCACATTGATGCACCGGCTGGCGCCGAGAGAGCATGTGTTAGCCAACAGTTTTGCCATTAAAATCGGCGATGATTTTAATCTGGAACTGAACAGACTCAAGCTGGAAAGCGTCGGTTATCAGTGCGTGTCACAAGTCTATCAACATGCTGAATTTGCCGTTAGAGGCGCGATTGTTGATTTGTTTCCGATGGGTAGCAAAGTGCCTTTTCGCATCGAATTGTTTGATGAGGAAATTGAATCCATTCGCACTTTTGATCCTGAAACACAACGGTCATTGGAAAAAATTGACCAGATTCAATTGTATCCGGCACGGGAATTTCCGTTTACCGATGAAGCTATCAAGCATTTTCGCCAGGCATTCAGAAACTGCTTCCCGGACACTTCGCCCAAAAATAATTTGTATGTGGATGTCAGTAAAGGTATTGCGCCAAGCGGCATCGAATACTATTTGCCGCTGTTTGTAGAGCGAACGGCAACCTTGTTTGATTATTTGCCGCCGACAGCTGTTTTAGTGGCGCCGGATACATTTAATGCCACCGCACAGGCTTTTTATGCAGAAGCCGGGGAACGTTTTGAGCAACGGAAATATGATATTGAAAGGCCCATACTGAAGCCTGAACACCTGTTTTTATCGGCCGATGAGTTGACCCAAAAAACAACGGCATTTGCGCATATTACGCTGGCTAATAAGGCGACAGTCGAAAGCATCGCTTTTGCCTGTCGCCCGCTGCCTCATGTAGCCCTGGATGCCAAACTGAATGAACCGGCACAGGCATTACAGCAATTTATCCGCAGCTTCGCTGGCAAAATACTATTCGTTGCTGAATCAGCCGGCCGAAGAGAAGGCCTGATCGACAAACTAAGATCCTATAAAATCACCGTGAAGGCTGTGGAAAGCTGGCAGGCATTTCTAAAGTCTGAAGTGTCGCCTTGCATCCTTGTCGCGCCTATGGAGTATGGCTTATGGTTGGACAATCCGGCCCTAGCCATTATTACCGAAAGTCTGCTTTCCGGCGAAAAAGTATTGCAACGGCGTAGAAGGCGGCAATCTGCGGCGCGTGAGCTGGAAAATATTGTCAATAATCTTAACGAGTTGACGATAGGTTCCCCGGTTGTCCATCAGGAACATGGGGTCGGCCGTTATTTGGGATTACAAACCCTGCAGGTGGGCGGCACACCAGCGGAATTCCTGACCCTGGAATACGCCCAAAATGACAAGCTTTACGTACCCGTTTCATCATTACATCTGATTGGCCGCTATACAGGCGTAAGCCCGGAAAACGCACCATTGCATAAATTGGGCGGTGATCAATGGAGTAAGCTCAAGCAAAAAGCCATCGCACGGATCAGGGATGTCGCAGCGGAATTATTGGAAATCCATGCCAAAAGAGCTGTTAAACAAGGTCATGCCTTTGTTATTGAAGAGGCTGATTATCAAGCTTTTGCCGATGCCTTTCCCTTTGAAGAAACTCCCGATCAGCAGACCGCCATTGAAACCATTCTGGAAGACATGGCCAGTCCTCATCCTATGGACAGGGTGATTTGCGGCGATGTCGGTTTTGGTAAAACCGAAGTGTCGATGCGGGCGGCGTTTATTGCCGTACAAAATGGCAAGCAGGTCGCCGTATTGGTACCGACGACATTACTGGCACAGCAGCATTATCAAAATTTTCAAGACCGCTTTGCCGATTGGCCGATACGTGTTGAAGTCATGTCGCGTTTTGTTACGCCCAAACTGCAAAAAGAAATTTCCGGACAATTGGCTCAAGGCAAAGTCGATATTGTTATCGGCACGCATACCTTATTGTCCAAGGAATTTAAGTTTAAAGCGCTGGGACTTGTGGTTATTGATGAAGAACACCGTTTTGGCGTCAGGCAAAAGGAACATTTCAAAAAACTACGTAGCGAACTCGATTTCCTGACGCTGACCGCAACGCCTATTCCACGGACCTTGAACATGGCTATGTCGGGCTTAAGGGATATTTCCATTATTGCCAGCCCGCCACCCAACCGTCATGCTATCAAAACCTTTATTAGCGAATGGGTGGATGCACAGATCAGGGAAGCTTGCCTGCGTGAAATTAAACGGGGCGGTCAGGTGTTCTTTCTGCACAATGAAGTTAAAAGCATGGACAAAATGGCGAGGGAACTGGCTGCGCTGATACCTGAAGCACGAATTGAAATCGCGCATGGACAAATGCCGGAGCGTGAACTGGAACGCATCATGCTGGATTTTTATCACCAGCGTTTTAATTTATTGTTGTGTTCCACCATTATCGAGAGCGGTATCGACATTCCCAGCGCCAATACCATTATTATCGATAGAGCCGATAAATTGGGGCTGGCGCAATTG
>JBAQEN010000255.1:0-1557 GCA_049286765.1 Methylococcaceae bacterium | reverse complement strand
TGCAATTCATTATATTTATCAATGAAATACATTATACCATGCGGATGATGAAATAATACTTTCACAGTCTCTAAAGCAAATCCGCTTTACGGGTTCATTTTAATAACCATTCGCCGCACCGTTTGATTTCTCGATACATGGCATCAGGTGCTAAATCAATGTCGCCCGGCCAAGCTACAGCTCCGCTATCAATAAATACACGACTAAAAAAAGCAGCGTCCTTCAATGGTTCAAATACGCCAGTGAAATGTTCCAGCTCAAAACGAACTTGGCCGCAAGTACCATCTCCAAAACAAACCTTCAAGGTAAAATCAGATTCTGGTTTAACTTCAATTACATCCCAATACATACGATAAATACCTATTGCAAAGGCGGAATTTTTTTAGGCTGCTGTCTTGATGAACATAACTGCCAGTCTTCCAGTAGTTCGTTTTGATGAAGTTCAGCCCAATCCAATACCAGTTCTTGAGCTCGACGCGGTAGTTGGCCATCAATTATCACTAATTTTTTAATATCAATTGAAGCTTTGAACTCAGCGTACTCAGCATGAAAATGTGGTGGCGCATGATCATCGAAAAACATCTAAGATTAAGAAGCCATAGAACATGCTGATAGTTGGCATAATAATTCCTTTCCGGGTACGAGCGCATATGATTTATCATAAACTCCCGTTACAAAGAGCTCAAAAACCGCCTCAATGATTCCCTTGAGGGGCGGTTTGTTTCAATCATATTTATTCATGATAAATCAATCGAGCCAAAATGGCACACAATCAGCCAGAGATTACCAATATCGGAATAAAAAACCCTCGCCCGGAAAATTCCGGGCGAGGGTCGGTTTGGTTGGCGCCGATGATGGCGGATTGCCTAGTGGCGAATCCGTCCTACAGCTCTAACACTCCTCTGTAATTTCATCTTTATAAAGTGCCGTGTTCCATGCCAACAAAGAACCTGGTTTCGAAAAAATACGGTTATGTGTTTCTTCAATGCCAGACAGCATTCCTAACGTAATAGAAATACAGAACTCCAGTCTTTCTACTCTGTCCTTTTTGGTCTTGGATTTCGTAAATCTTGATGGCATAAATGGCTTCATAGCGTCATCAACTAGCGATGTAAAATCTTTAACTTCAGCTTTATGAGCTAGTTTATTTCTTAGGGCATTAAGAGCTTGTATAAAATCCCACTCTCTTTCAAATCCAGATTTTCCCATCATTGCTTGAGCAAGCATAATTTTTTGATGGGATGTTAAACGCGCTTCTTTAAGAAACTTTTTTTCACACATTCCTTGTTCAATAAGTCTATTTATCTGCTCTTCAATGAGTATTTGTCCTTTAAGTACCCAAAGATCGAGTTCTTGTGACTTCGGGAGTAAACGCCGAGTTCTTTTTCTAAATTCAACTATTTCCATTCGGACATTATTTTCCATTAAATTGCCATCAAGGTAGGACAGCCAGTTGCCCGACTGCCCCCTCACAAATCCCGGCGTGCGGAATTACCGCACCGGGCTTTTCAACGTTGTTCGCTTCGCACATGGCATATAGGTACTTAGAAATCATGA
>JBAQEN010000254.1:0-1517 GCA_049286765.1 Methylococcaceae bacterium | reverse complement strand
ATCTGGACCCCTGTGAGTAAGGGTGTTATTCATCTTTACAATGTCTTGGTGACTTCCTTCCCCTACAAAACCGACTATACCGCACATGGTTAGAAATTGATTTTTTTAGCTACAGCATAGACAGGTTTATTTTGTGTTTCATGATAGGTGCGAGTTACCAGTTCGGCTAAAAGCCCCATCAAAATTGATGTGATTCCAGTTATGAAACACATTGATGCTAAAACAGGAAGGGGGGTCAATATTAGCGATAGTCCGAAAATAAATTTTTGAAATAATGCATAACTGATTGCTGCCAGAGCCAGCATTATCAATAGCAAGCCAAAGCTGCCAAAAAGATAGATCGGTTTTTTTGAATAATTAAATAAAAACTGGACCACTATAAGATCAAGGATAACTTTAACAATGCGGCTGAGCCCGTATTTCGAATCGCCATGCACTCTTTCTCTATGGCTAACAATTATTTCAGCTATTTTTGCACCCTCCCATTTTGCATAGATCGGGATGAAACGGTGCATCTCGCCATAAAGTTTTACGTCTTGGATGATTTCCCGTCGATAGGCTTTTAACGTGCAGCCAAAATCATGAAGTTTTACGCCGGAGATAAGCGAGATCAGATAATTAGCGATACGGCTAATCAAGACTCTGCTGAATTTGTTGTCTTTACGGTTTTTGCGCCATCCTGATACCAGATCATAACCTTGTTCCAGACATTCAATTAATTTTGGGATATCTTGAGGGTTATTTTGTAAGTCACCGTCCATCGGTATAATGATATCGCCTTTGGAAAAATCAAAGCCTGCCATCATCGCGGCAGTTTGGCGGTATGAACGTTTCAGATGAATGACTTTTAGCTTGCCGTCTTTCTCGGCTAATGCATCCAGGATATTTGCTGTATTATCTGAACTGCCGTCGTTTATAAAGATAATCTCGTAATCCCTGGCTAATTGCTGCATGACTGTAGTTAGTTCATTGTATGAAGGTACAATGTTTTCTTGTTCGTTCAATACTGGGATTGTAATCGAAATCACGGATAACGCTCTTTTAAGGGAAGTGCTATAAAAATTTTATTAACTCTCTATATAAACATAGGTAGCTGTAAAAAGTATGTATGTAGTTCGACAGGGTTCTCCCGAGTGTAGTCGAAGAACTTTTCACGAACGGAAAAAGTGAATAAATTCAACATATCTGACGTTCACTATGAGCCTGCTGAAGGGCGGTTACAAGAAGTTTGAAAAATACTTTAGTAGAATACGTTTTTAAATATAAGGCTGTCAGTCATTACATATAATATTATAAAAAACAATGAGATTTAATAATGAACAAATGGCACTTAAAACAACTGAGTAAGAATTATAGTTACTTTTTTTTAGTCTTTATTTTATTTCTATTAGTTTTATCCCCATTACTGATTTATAAATATCCAATTTTAGTAGATTACCCTAATCATTTGGCTAGCTATTATATCCAAGCCAACATAGAAAATGATGCATGGCTCAGAGAAAATTACAGGGTTGAGT
>JBAQEN010000253.1:0-4525 GCA_049286765.1 Methylococcaceae bacterium | reverse complement strand
ATCATCCAAAAACCCCACCAAAGCCACCCATGCTCCGGCTCCGAATACAGCGTACATTACCTCTGTAGCCAATAACCCTGCCAATGATAGTACAGGAAGTCCGGCCAAAAAAATAATAACAATCGCTAAACCGCCTCCACGAGGCGTGGGCTGCTTATGAGAACTTCGCGCATTGGGTATATCCATCAAACTGGATGCCAGCGCATAACGGCGCAATCGCCCCGTCAACACATATGCGGCCATTAAGGCAATCAGAAAAAACCAGCCAAACTTTAGCAATTGCGGAACTTCATATAATGTTGCGCCGTCTTGTGCAGAGCCTCGTCTACGCTGATAGGCGGCGTCCAGCCCAGCAAATATCGCGCCTTGGAAATATCGACCTGCAGTGAACCACACAGTCTTTGGGCTACCGTTTGTTTTCCCAATAAACTCGCAACGCATATTAATACTCGCACCGGCATCGGCACCAGCCACGCCGTTTTGCCTAAGGCTGAAGCTAAACGCTGCAACAATTCGGTCGTAGATAAATCCTCACCATCACCCGCTATAAAAATCTGATTAGCCGCAGCCGGATGGTGAATGCAAGTTGTAATTAAATCGATTAGGTTATCCAATGCAACCAGACTGCGCCGGTTATAAATTGCACCCAGAGGTAAAGGCATTCCCTTTTCCAGCCAACGCATCATACTCTGGAAATTGGCCTTCACACCCGGTCCATAAACCAGCGGCGGGCGAATGATAACAATTTCCATACCCGTTTCACCGGCTAGCTGATGCAACGCAACTTCGGCTTCACGCTTGGAAATGCCGTAAGGGTCAACCGGCGCAACTTGGTCCGCTTCTGTATAAGGTTGTCCCAAAAGTGTTCCTTCTCCGTTCACCTTAATCGAACTGATAAAAATGAATCTCTGCACGCCTGCCAGCAACGCCTGACGGGCAAGATTCAAGGTGCCTTCAACATTCACTCTACGAAACTCCGCTAGCGCATCACTCGCTGTATCCTTCATGATATGCGCACGGGCAGCTAAATGAATAACCACCTCGACACCCTCTAGTGCTTTTTGCCAATCTGTTTTTGAGTCAATATCCTTAATAACAAATTTGCTAATAGTGTCTGGAAAATCAACCGGCACCGATGACCGGACTGCGCCATTGACATTGAAGCCTTTCATAACCAGTTCATCACCTAACGCCTTACCCACAAACCCGTTGATGCCGGTTATTAATACCTTAGTCATGACTAATACTCTTTTGCCTGAATGTTAATTTCTGCATCAATATTATACTTTGCGCGGTCACGGTTGCAGATTCTGAAAAACATCAATCCATTAATTTATAGCGGTTTATGGTGTGTTTATTTTCCGCAATTATACCGCGCAGAGTATATAAGCGGCCATCTGCGACGAAAAACACGAAGCTTTTACATTAAAATCATTGCATTTCTTCGTGAACTACGAGTTAGATGGCTATGCTTAATCAGCAATCTCACGAAAAAGCGCGGCGTATGCCTGGCCTAGAGCTGGCCCGGAGAACAGCCTTTCATAACGGTTACGTGCAGCCGCACCCATTCGAGCAGCGAGCGTTTCATCAGTCAGCAGAGTATTCATAGCTGAAGCCAAAGCCTCTGGAGACTCGGGTTCAACGACAAAGCCAGTTTCTTCGTGAGCATTCACATAAGAGGTGCCGGTTCCAATTTCGCAAGAAATCAACGGCCGGCCAAACATCGCCGCTTCCACCAACACCATGCCATATGCTTCAGAGCGCAAATGCGAAGGTAGTACCAGCGCCCGGCAACGCTTCAATAACGCAATCTTTTCTGCATCGGTTACTTGCCCGGAAAACACCACATTATCTGCGCCGATCTCTGCTGACAGCGCTTGTAAGCTTTGACCCTCCGGCCCGGAGCCGGCAATCACCACTTTAGCGCCTAAGCTCTTTGCAGCCTGCACCAAAAAGTGTATGCCTTTGTAATAGCGCAATACACCAATAAATAAAAAAAACGGCTCGTCCACATCGACGCCTATCCGGTTAAATACCGCATCATCGCCATCCTTTGGATAGGAGCTTTCCTCGATCCCCAACGGAATGATCCGTACCTTTTCGCGAATGTCAGGATGCGACAGTATCGGACTGGTTCGTGCATAGGCTGGCGAATTGGCCACAATAACACGCATCTGCCGCAAGGTATGCCACATCATCGGTGCGTAAGCTGCACCCAGCCAACGCTGGCGGACCACATCTGAAATGTATGTCAGTACCGCTGGTGTATCCGGACGTGTCACTGTATGCAACACATCCGAGAAAGGCCATGGGAAAAGGTAGTGCAATGCATCGACCTCGTGGACCAAGTTCGCAAAGGCTTTGAATGACTCTACGCCGCCTATATCGCACGAAGCCGGAGCAATCCAGGAACGGCTGCGAACCACCCGCGCTTCGGGCCGCATCAATATAGGTGGATCAGGTTGCGGCGACAACGTGAATATCGTGTTATCAACGCCCTGTGCACTCGTGGCAAGGGCAATTTGACGTATCGCTTCTTGTAGACCCCCCGGGGGATCCGGGAAATAAGTTCGATACACATGCAATACCGAAAGATTCAATTCAACATTCTCCTTTAACTTCTAAAGACCGCCAACAGTGCAGACCGACGCCCAGGGCAACACAAAAACCCAGCACTGCCTCTGTTAAAACCGTCATCCACGCTGCTGCCATAGCACCGTAAACCGGGATAAACAACAGATTGCCCATTATATTGGTCAAGGCAGTAATGGTGGCCGAAATCGCAAACCATCTTTCCAAGCCTAGTGCCAATGCGGCCTGATTCAGTATGCCATTGGGCAAAATAAAAATCAGCGAACAGCCCAGAATTGACAACAACATGCCCGAACCCTGATAGCTTTGCCCGTATGCCAGTCTAACGATAGTTTCGCTCCCAAACCACATCAATAAAGCCAGGGCAACACCAACCAAGGTAGCGCAAGCCATCGGAGGCAACAGCATTTGCCTCACCATCCGTACCGGCATGTCGCTCCCCTGGCGAAAATGACGAAATAGTATCAACCCTATTGGCGATGCCAGCAAAATCAAAGCCTCAACCAACCTGTATGCCACTCCGTAGTGGCCGATTTCGATTTTCGGCGCATTCAACAACTCAAGTAACACCATATCAGATCTAAAGTACAGGGCTGTGGCCAAATCCAGCCATACCAAGGGTAGTACTGCCCGATAAACAGCAGATGGAACAGTAAATCGAGGTCGAACCCGTAAAAAAAAGGTTACAAAAAGTCCAAAAGCTGCAGTACCTACAAACTGGGCCATCAACACGTGCCACGGCAGGCTGGCACCAAGAAATAACACAGCAGTCGCCATGCATACTGCGGAGAGAGTGCGATTACCTATTTGCCAGGAGGCATCACGCACCAATCGCCCATCGCCACGCAGAATAGCAAGTCCATACTGATTCCATACCGCCGCCCCAAAACACCATACCGTTATAAGCGAGGTCATTTTATTTTGTGGAAAAAGCAGCACTGCAAGAACAGAAAGTGCAAAAATAGCAATAATTGCATGTCCATAAGCCATTGCAGGCAATGCCGGCCCTATCTGCACGAGCGCCGCGCTACCACGAGCACCCTCACGCTGAAGCAACTTGCTGAATCCGCCATCTATCAAGATAGCTACCAACGCCCCAAGCGAAAGAGCCACTGCATAGACACCAAACAAATCCGGACCCAAGGTACGCGCCACCAGAATGCTTAATCCGAAAGAAGCAAGCCCTATATAAGCAATAGCCAGCCACTGAGCGCCTAGAAAGCGAAAAATCATCGGTCAACTGTAAAATAAATTAACTGTTCAGCGCAAACCAAAATCCCCACCTCCACAAGGGAGATGGGGAAGATGAAAGGAAATAAAAGGAAATGAAGAGAAATAAATTCGCGCTTGCACACACGGGTGTTGAATTCACAACATTTTAATAAGGTACTATATATCGAATCATTGCTCTGACATTAAATGCACGGCTCATGTGTTTAAATCCAGACGTAAATTTGCTATTATACACAAAAAACAAGCGGATTAATCTATGCCAGCATACCTTATTGTAATCTGAGATATGATCCGCGGATACCTCAAATTTGAACTTAATTGTACAAAAAAATGTAGGAATTTATTTTCCTTTCAATATTATTGGAAAGCGTCTTACAATTAATATACTCCCCGCTGTGTATATTAAACGTCACCGCAAGTTAACTAATCGGGGAAAATCGATAATGTAGCCGCGCGTTATGCACCTACTAAAAACGCGCAGGGTCAAGCACCTAGTAATTGATAACTAATCAAGCAGACAGGAGATGAGCATGTATATTATTAACATATCTTTATTCGCCCGCCGCGTCACTGCTGCATTTGTAATTTCAGGGGTAGTAACCGCCGCCTATTCCCAGCACATAATAAGCGAAACCTCAATAGTGGCTGATAATATTCAGCTAAAACCATCTGACCGGATCAAGCAAAATAACAACCTCCT
>JBAQEN010000252.1:0-14775 GCA_049286765.1 Methylococcaceae bacterium | reverse complement strand
CAATTAATTCACAATAACTTTCACCAATCTTTCCTGGTAATAATTATGACTTTTGTAGTCACTGAAAACTGTATTAAATGTAAATTTACTGACTGTGTCGATGTATGTCCAGTCGATTGCTTTCGTGAAGGACCTAATTTTTTAGTTATTGATCCAGATGAATGTATCGATTGCACATTATGTGAGCCGGAATGTCCTGCCAATGCCATTTTTGCGGAAGACGAAGTACCCGAAGGACAAGAAATATTTATCCAATTAAATGCAGAGCTTGCAAAAAAGTGGCCTGCTATTACCGATGTAAAAGCGCCACTGCCAGATGCTGATGAATGGAATGGCAAAGAAGAGAAAATAAAACTTTTAGAAAAATAATTCCGTGTATTACATTAATTTTCAAAGGTAATGACAGTACACTTGGAATGTCTTTAAAACAAAAAAGCCGGGTTAACCGGCTTTTTTGTGTCTGCAAAGGAATTTAAGAACTAATTGATACTTATTCAGGTCTATCAACTAACTCGACATATGCCATAGGAGCATCATCGCCAGCTCTAAATCCGCATTTCATTATACGTAAATAACCACCTGCTCTATTTTTATAACGTGGTCCAAGCTCATTGAAAAGCTTGGTCACGACTTTACGATCTTGTAATCTTGCGAATGCCAACCGTCTTTTAGCCACACTATCTACTTTAGATAGAGTGATTAAAGGCTCAGCAAAACTTCTTAATTCTTTTGCCTTGGGTAAAGTCGTTTTAATAAGTTCATGCTCAAATAACGAACTTGCCATATTACTGAACAGTGCCTTCCGATGGCTACTATTCATATTAAATTTTCTACCTGATTTACGATGTCTCATGTTGAGTATGACCTAAAGTTAGTGAGTTGCTATATGAGATTGATCGGCAAGACTGTCTGGGGGCCAATTTTCCAGGCGCATTCCTAATGATAATCCTTTTAACGCCAGAATATCTTTAATTTCAGTCAATGATTTTTTGCCAAGGTTTGGTGTTTTTAATAATTCAACTTCAGTACGCTGAATTAGATCACCTATATAAAATATATTCTCAGCTTTCAGACAATTAGCGGAACGGACTGTCAATTCGAGATCATCAACCGGACGCAATAGAACAGGATCAAATGGTGGTTCCTCTACTTTATCCACTTCATTCTCAGGCTGAGGTTTTACTTTTTCAAAATCAACGAAAACGGAAAGCTGATCATGAAGTATAGTGGCCGCAAGTTTAATAGTTTCTTCTGGATCAACTGTTCCGTTAGTTTCCAGTTCGATAATCAATTTATCTAGATTTGTACGCTGCTCAACACGGGTACTTTCAACCTGATAGGCAACCTTGACAATCGGACTATAAGAGGCATCTAATTGAAGTGCACCTACTACTGAATTATGATCGATATTTGATTTGCGCACGCTAACTGGTTCATAACCTCTTCCCCTACGAACCCTGATTTTCATATTTAGAACGCCAGCTTGAGTTAAGTTGGCAATAACTAAATCAGGGTTGATAATATCAACATCATGCGGTAAATTAATATCCGCAGCAGTTACGCGACCCGCACCATTTTTTGCTAGGGTAAGCTCAACCTCATCCTTAGAATGAAGCACTACCGCCAACTTTTTTAGGTTTAGCAAAATATCAATTACATCTTCATGAACACCCTCAATAGTTGTGTATTCATGGAGCACACCTTCAATCTCGACATCTGTAACCGCACAACCTGGTATGGTTGATAACAGTACCCGTCTTAATGCATTACCTAAAGAATGACCAAAGCCTCGTTCTAGAGGCTCTATGATGATTCGGGAATGATTAGGTGATTTGCTTACTACCTCGACAAGTCGAGGTTTTAATAATCCAGAAATAGAATTCTGCATTTATACCCCTCAAACTGCAATTATTTAGAGTAAAGCTCAACAACAAGCTGTTCATTAATGTCACTTCCCAAATCAGCACGATCAGGTAAAGAGTTAAATGTACCAGACATAGCTTTAGAATTAACATCGACCCAAGCAGGAAAACCATATTGCTCGGCTACGGTTAAAGCATCAACGATCCTTTGTTGCTTTTTTGCTTTTTCTCTAACTGACAAAACGTCACCCGGTACAATCTGATAAGAAGGTACATTGATAAGTGCGTTATTTACCTGAATAGACTTGTGACAAACTAACTGTCTCGCTTCAGCTCTGGTAGAAGCGAAGCCCATACGGTAAACCACATTATCCAATCTCGATTCAAGTAGATTCAACAGACTTTCGCCGGTTGCACCTTTCTTCATATCCGCAGTTTTATAGTAATTTCTGAATTGCTTTTCCAAAATTCCATAAATTCTGCGTAAGCGCTGCTTTGCTCTTAATTGCATAGCATAATCAGAACTTCTTGTGCGCTTTGTGCCATGCTGACCAGGTCGCTGGTCTAATTTACATTTATTTTCTAAAGACTTTCCTCTGCTTTTTAAAAACAGATCAGTCCCTTCTCTTCGACTTAACTTACAGGTAGGTCCAAGATATCTTGCCATGATACTACTCCAGGTTCTTTATACGCGGCGTTTTTTAGGTGGACGACATCCGTTGTGAGGAATAGGCGTCACATCAACAATATTATTAATTTTAAATCCGAGGTTATTCAGTGAACGCACTGCGGATTCACGTCCTGGGCCGGGGCCTTTAATCATGACATCAAGATTTTTCATACCAAATTCTTGAGCAACAATACCAGCTTTTTCAGCTGCAACCTGCGCAGCAAATGGAGTACTTTTTCTTGAACCACGAAAACCTGACCCACCAGATGTAGCCCAAGAGAGAGCATTACCTTTTCTATCTGTAATTGTTATTATTGTGTTATTAAAGGAAGCATGAACATGCACGATGCCATCAGCGACTTCCTTTTTTATACGTTTTCTTGAACGATTTGGACTAGCCATTACTTCGACCTCTTAAAGGAATAACTTATTTTCTGATTGGTTTACGTGGACCTTTACGAGTACGAGCATTTGTTCTCGTTCTTTGCCCTCTCAGAGGCAAACCTCGACGATGCCTTATTCCGCGATAGCAACCCAGATCCATCAAACGTTTGATATTCATTGAAACTTCACGACGAAGATCACCTTCCACTGTCATTTTTGAAACCACATTACGAATGGCTTCTAGCTGCTCTTCTGACAGTTCTTTTATCTTTATGGAGGGTATAATCCCCACCTTAACGCAAATTTCACTTGCAGTTTGACGACCAATACCATATATAGCCGTTAAAGCTATTACTGCATGTTTATGGTCTGGTACATTTATCCCGGCAATACGTGCCATTCAGATACTCCCCTGAGTAGTATTCTACAGTTAAGCGCCGAATTATAGCATTGCAGTAATTATGGCGCAACAAAATTTAACCTTGTCGTTGCTTATGTCTTCCGTCAACACAGATGACTCTAACAACACCATTTCTTTTTACAACTTTGCAATTTCTACAAATTTTTTTTACAGAAGCACGAACTTTCACAGCTAACTCCTAAATGTTCTTGTGCAATAAATTATTTATTTTTTCAGGTTGGCTTTTTTCATTAAGCCTTCGTATTGTTGAGACATGACATGGGTTTGCATTTGAGAAATGAAATCCATTACAACGACAACAATAATCAGCAAAGAAGTTCCACCAAAATAAAAGGGTACGTTCCAATATACTATCAAAAACTCGGGCAATAAACATACCAAGGTAATATAAAATGCACCAATTAATGTTAACCGGGTCATTACCTTATCTATGTATGAACTGGTTTGAAGACCTGGTCTAATACCTGGAAGGAATGCACCCGATTTTTTTAAATTTTCGGCCGTTTCTTTCGAATTAAATACTAATGCTGTGTAGAAAAAACAAAAGAAAATAATAGCTGCCGCGTAAATCATAACGTAAATGGGTTGTCCTGGTGACAGCATGGTCGCAATATCCTGAAGCCAGGCAAATCCTTCACTATTTCCAAACCAACCAGCAATAGTTGCAGGAAATAAAATAATACTTGAAGCGAAGATAGGGGGGATAACTCCTGCCATGTTAAGCTTTAAAGGCAAAAAGCTACTTTGACCACCATATAATTTACGACCCTGTTGTCTTTTTGGATAATTAATAAGTATCCTTCTTTGTCCCCTTTCAACAAAAACGACCAGAGCCGTAACAGAAAGAGATAACAGGAACAACAAGATAATAAAGCCTCCGTTCATTTCACCAGTCCTGGCCAACTCCAACGTTCCACCGATTGCTTTCGGCAAACCTGAAACGATACCAGCAAAGATAATCATTGAAATACCATTGCCAATTCCGCGCTCAGTAACTTGTTCACCTAACCACATCAAGAAAACAGTTCCGGTAACCAAAGTTATGGTTGTAATAGCAATAAATCCTACGCCAGGATTCAATACAACCGATAACCCCCCGGCAGTTTGATTTTGCAACGCCAGGGATATTCCGATAGCCTGAAAGGTCGCTAAAACTACTGTACCATAACGGGTATATTGAGAAATCTTGCGCCTCCCTGATTCACCCTCCTTTTTCATCTGCTCCATGGTTGGAATAACAACAGTCATCAATTGCATGATAATTGAAGCCGATATATAAGGCATTATACCAAGGGCGAAGATACTTAAGCGCATTAAAGCACCCCCGGAAAACATGTTAAACATATCCAGGATTGATCCGCTTTGTTGCTCGAACATAACTGCTAGAGCTTTAGGATCGATGCCGGGAACAGGAATGTGCGACCCAACCCTGTAAACGAAAAGAGCGCCAAGAACAAAAAGCAATCTTGATTTAAGTTCTGATAAACCACCGGTTTTACTAGCCATTTGTGCTCTTGGTGTACTCACTTATGCCTCTACTTTGCCGCCAGCTGCTTCAATGGATTTCTTTGCTCCACTCGTTGCTTTAATACCTTTAATAGTAACTGCCTTATTGACTACACCTGATTTGATTACCTTTGCTGTTTTTGTAAAAACAGGCACGATGTTCGCGTCAATTAAGGTTTTAAGATCAATCATTTCAGCAGTCAGATCATTTAATTCACTCAACCGCACTTCAGATGAATATTTACTGGACTGTGAAGTAAAGCCAATTTTTGGCAAGCGGCGCTGTAAAGGCATCTGTCCGCCTTCAAAACCGACTTTATGAAAACCGCCACTGCGCGCTTTTTGACCCTTATGCCCACTTCCGCATGTTTTACCAAGTGTACAGCCAATGCCACGACCGACACGCTTAGCCTTTTTGCGAGACCCCACGCTTGGCTGAATAGTATTTAAAAACATTAAACTTCCTCGACTTTTAACATGTATGATATTTTGTTTATCATACCTCTGTTTTCTGCGGTATTGAGCACCTGGACTGTCTGGTTGATTTTGCGCAACCCCAAACCTTTTAGGCAGGCTTGGTGACGCGGTATACGCCCAAATTTGCTCTTTGTCATCGTTACACTTAATTTAGTAATGGCCATTGCAACTACCCAATAATCTGTTCAACTGTTAAGCCGCGCTTTGCAGCTATCTGATTAGCATTATGCATGCTGGTAAGACCATTTATTGTCGCTCTGACAACATTAATTGGATTACTTGTTCCAATACATTTTGCCAATACGTTGTGCACACCAACCACTTCAAATACCGCTCTCATTGCTCCACCAGCAATAATACCAGTACCTTCAGAGGCCGGCTGCATATAGACTTTCGCTGCGCCTGTAGTATTCATAATCGGATATTGTAAAGTGTCACCTTTTAGTGATACCTTGCGCATATTCTTTCGAGCTTGTTCTAGCGATTTTTGAATTGCTATCGGCACTTCACGTGCCTTGCTGACACCATAACCAACTCGACCTTCACCGTCGCCAACTACCGTAAGCGCCGTAAAACCGAATACTCTACCGCCTTTTACTACTTTTGCCACACGTCTTACATTAACTAATTTCTCTTGCAGTCCGTCTGTACTACCTTGAGCAGGTGCTGTCGCCATTTTATTCTCCTAAAATTTTAAACCGGCTTCACGAGCGGCATCTGCTAAAGCTTTAACGCGGCCATGATATTTAAAGCCAGATCGATCAAAAGCAACCTCGGTAATACCAGCAGCAATCGCTTTGTTCGCAATCCACTTACCAACTTCTGCGGCAGCCTTAATATTACTGGTATTTTTTAAATTTGACTTAATTTCGGCTTGGGTTGTTGAAGCGCTTGCCAGTGTCGAATTTCCGTCATTACTTATCACTTGAGCATAAATATGCTGTGATGTTTTATGAATTGACAAGCGTGTTGCACTTTGTTCTTTAATTTTACTACGCAATTTTAATGCGCGCTTCATACGGGATTTTTTCTTATCCATCACGACACCTTACTTTTTCTTGGCTTCTTTTCTTACAACATGCTCTTCAGCATATCTAACACCTTTGCCTTTATAAGGTTCAGGGGGACGATAAGCTCTGATTTTTGCGGCAACTTGACCTACTTGTTGCTTATTACTCCCTCTTATGATTATTTCAGTTTGAGTTGGAGTTTCAACTGTAATTCCTGCCGGGACTTCAAAATCTACAGGATGAGAAAAACCAAGTGTCAGATTCAGAATATTATCCTTAGCCTGAGCTCTGTAGCCCACACCAATCAAGGTCAGCTTCTTCTCAAAACCGGCAGAAACACCGGTAACCATATTACTTACAATGGCCCTTGCAGTACCTGCTTGAGCAGTAGCATTTTTATCATCTTTATTCCACTGCATAGATACTACGTTGTCGGTAATATCAACACTGATAGCTGGGTTTAAATTAAACGATAACTGACCTTTACTGCCTTTTACGGTCATATTGTTACCCTCTAGCTTTATATCCACACCACTGGGAATAGTAACTGGGGCTTTAGCAATTCTTGACATAACACGCCTACCTTAGCAAACAGTACAAATAACTTCGCCGCCATGTCCAATGGCACGGGCGGCTCTATCGGTCATCACACCATTCGATGTTGAAACAATAGCAATCCCTAACCCGCCAAGAACTTTTGGCAATTCGTCTTTAGATTTATAAATACGTAAACCAGGTCTCCTAACTCTTTTTATACTTTCAATTACAGGCGCACCTTTATAGTACTTCAATTCGATAGTCATCTCGGTATGACTGCCGGTTGTTTCTGTGCTGAAATCTGTAATGTAACCTTCTTCTTTTAGAACCTTGGCAATAGATACTTTCAATTTTGACGAAGGTTGTCTAATGCTTTTTTTGCCTGCAGATTGCCCGTTTCTAATGCGGGTCAGCATATCTGCTACTGGATCTGTCATACTCATTTTCTGTTCTCCAACCTATTACCAACTCGCCTTGACTACACCAGGCACATCACCGCGCATAGTTGCTTCCCTTAGTTTATTTCGACTAAGACCAAACTTACGGTAATATCCATGCGGACGCCCCGTTAAATTACAACGGTTGCGTACTCGTGTCACGCTGGAGTCCCTTGGTAATTTTTGAAGTTGTAAATGAGCAGTTTCTTTGTCTTCAAATGTTGCGTTTGGGTCTCTGATAATTTCTTTCAAAGATTTACGTTTAACATCATATTTTTTTACTAATTTCTTGCGCTTGTCTTCACGCGCAATCATTGATTTTTTTGCCATGTGGACGCCGCCTTAGTGCTTAAATGGAAAATTAAACAACTTTAATAACGCTAAACCTTCTTCATCGGTTTGAGCTGTCGTTGTGATAGTAATATCCATACCGCGCAAAGTATCGATTTTATCATAATCAATTTCAGGAAATATGATTTGCTCTTTAACGCCCATTGAATAATTTCCGCGTCCATCAAAGCTTTTAGGACTCAATCCTCTGAAATCACGGATTCGAGGAATAGAAATACTAATTAAACGATCTAAAAATTCATACATCCTATCGCTGCGTAAAGTCACTTTACAGCCAATAGGCATATCGTCTCGAATCTTAAAACCGGCGATTGATTTTCTTGCCAACGTAACCACAGGTTTTTGACCGGAAATCTTTTCCATGTCACTTACTGCAGATTGCAATACTTTTTTATCAGCGACGGCACCGCCCACACCCATATTCAACGTTATTTTGGTAATACGAGGCGCTTGCATTACAGACTTATAGGCAAATTGCTCTATTAAGGCTGGAAGAATTTTTTCTTTATATACGGACTCTAGTCTAGCCATGATTCATCTACACCTTACGCATCAACGACTTCATTAGTCGACTTAAAGTATCTGACCTTCTTTCCATCTTCCAGAAACTTAAAGCCGACTCGATCTGCTTTTTTGGTTGCAGGATTATATAATCCTATATTGGAAATATTTATCGGCATATCCTTGACAATTATTCCGCCTGAAACTCCGGTATTCGGATTGGCTTTTTGAGTCTTTTTCACCTGGTTGATTCCTTCAACCAAAACCTTATTGTCTTTTAATACCTTGGTTACTCTGCCGCTCTTACCTTTATCCTTACCAGTACGAACGATGACGTCATCGCCTTTTTTGATTTTTTGCATTTTTGAACCCTACCTTATAATACTTCAGGAGCCAATGAGATAATTTTCATAAATTTCTCTCCTCTTAGCTCACGTGTTACAGGCCCAAAAATACGCGTACCCAATGGCTGTAAATTGTTATTTAGAATAACTGCTGCGTTACCATCAAAGCGAATTACAGAGCCATCTGGCCTACGAACGCCTTTTCGCGTTCTTACGACTAATGCGTTATAGACTTCACCTTTTTTTACTCTTCCACGAGGAATTGCGTCCTTAATACTGACCTTGATAATGTCACCAATGCCTGCATACCGTCTATGCGACCCTCCTAATACTTTGATACACATGACCCTTTTTGCACCGCTATTATCGGCGACGTCAAGGTTAGTTTGCATCTGAATCATTATTTATTCCTGTTATCTGTATATAAATAGCTGAGTGCTATTTGTTAGCACTTTCTAAAACCTGAACCAATTTAAAGGTCTTATTTTTAGACATTGGTCTGCAAGATGTAATAGATACTACATCACCTTCCTGGCAAACATTTTGTTCATCATGAGCCATCATTTTAGTCGAACGCTTAATGTACTTACCGTAAACTGGGTGCTTTACAACGCGCTCGACCAAAACTGTGATGGTTTTATCCATTTTATTACTGACAACCCGACCAGTGATTGTCCGCAATTTGGCTACATTTTCGCTTACATTTTCACTCATCTTATACGGCCGCCATTTCATTCAATATGGTTTGTATACGTGCAACATCGCGTCTTACCTTTTTCACTTGATCCGGTCTGGACAATTGCCCCGTACCTTTTTGCATTCTAAGATTAAATCGCTCACGTGATAAATCGAGCAACATATTTCCTAATTCGTCTTTTGTTTTGTTACGTAATTCACTTGCTTTCATCACATTATTGTCCGAGCTGTAAACAGGGTTTTCAATGGTAGCTTAGCCGCTGCTAATGCGAAAGCTTCGCGTGCCAGTTCTTCAGATACCCCCTGTATTTCATATAACATAGTTCCAGGTCTTACTTGGGCAACCCAATATTCTACACTACCTTTTCCTTTTCCCATACGAACTTCTAATGGTTTTTTGGTAATTGGCTTATCTGGGAAGATTCTGATCCAAATCTTTCCGCCACGTTTTACATGGCGTGTGATGGTTCTTCTAGCCGATTCAATTTGTCTGGCCGTTAGCCTTCCACGACTAATTGATTTTAAACCATATTCGCCAAAACTAACAGTGGACCCACGTACAGCAGTACCGTTATTTCTGCCTTTATGTTGCTTACGGAATTTTGTTCTTTTAGGTTGAAGCATGACTGTGTTCCTTCAACTATTTCTTAGATTCAGAATTAATAGACGCAATATGTGCATCCATGTCGAATACCTCACCTTTGAATATCCACACCTTGATGCCAATAATTCCATAGGTAGTATTTGCTTCAGCAGTTGCATAATCAATGTCCGCTCGTAACGTATGCAACGGAACCCGTCCTTCTCTGTACCATTCGCTTCTTGCGATTTCAGCACCATTCAAACGGCCACCCACATTTATTTTGATACCTTCAGCACCTAAGCGCATCGTGTTTGTCACGGCGCGTTTCATTGCCCGTCGATACATAATCCTTTTTTCAAGTTGCTGAGCGACCCCTTCTGCTACTAATTGTGCATCTAGTTCTGGCTTTCTAATCTCTTCAACATTCAATTGGACAGGAATACCAATCATTTTTGATATTTCTTTACGCAACACATCAATATCTTCACCTTTTTTTCCGATGACGATACCCGGACGGGCCGTGTGTATTGTTATGTGAGCATTATTCGCAGGGCGATTAATTTGTATACGGCTTACAGAAGCATGAGCTAATTTTTTCTTGATAAACTCTCTAACTGTTAAATCCTGATGCAGGAAAACTGAATAATCCTGGCTATTTGCATACCATCTTGAATTCCAATCTTTCACAATTCCAAGGCGTATACCTGTTGGATGTACCTTTTGACCCATTTTCTACCCCTATTCGAATTCTGCGACTTTTATTGTAATATGGCAGGTTCTTTTAAGGATATGGTTCGCACGTCCTTTAGCTCTTGCCTTAAATCTTTTCATGGTCGCCCCTTCATTGATATAAACGGTAGACACTCTTAATTCATCAATATCTGCACTTTCATTATGTTCTGCGTTTGCTATCGCCGATTCCAGAACCTTCTTGAAAATAGCCGCAGCTTTTTTTGAACTAAATTTTAATGTATTCAGAGCCTTTTCAACTGACAGACCACGAATTTGATCGCCAACCAATCGCGCTTTTTGCGCGGACAATGGGGCATTATTTAATTTTGCTGAAATTTCCATCATTTAACCTACCTAGCCTTTTTATCAGCCACGTGGCCTTTATATGTTCGAGTAGGTGCAAACTCACCTAATTTATGCCCGACCATATTCTCAGAAATGAGAACTGGAATGTGCAGTCGCCCATTATGGATTGCAATAGTTAAGCCCAGCATATCTGGAATAATCATTGATCTTCTTGACCATGTTTTAATCGGTTTCCGATTATTGCTACTTACAGCATCTTCAACTTTTTTTAGAAGATGATGATCAATAAAAGGACCTTTTTTAATTGAACGCGGCACGCTAATTCCTCTCTATTTCTGCTTACGACGTCTGATAATCATATTATCAGTACGTTTGTTTTTTCTTGTTTTGTATCCCTTAGTGGGCATACCCCAAGGTGATACAGGATGTCTGCCACCCGATGTACGGCCCTCACCACCACCATGTGGATGATCAACCGGATTCATTACCACACCACGAACGGTAGGACGAACACCTCGCCATCTTGACGCCCCTGCCTTACCAAGCGAAGCCAGATTATGTTCAGAGTTTGACACTTCACCAATTACAGCCCGGCAATCAGCCATCACTTTACGCATTTCACCGGAACGCATTCTAATAGTTGCGTGAGCGCCATCTCTTGCCACCAATTGGACGGATGTGCCTGCACTTCTGGCTACTTGAGCACCTTTGCCTGGCTTTAACTCCACACAGTGAACCGTTGTCCCCATGGGTATATTTCTTAGTGGCATACAATTGCCCGCCTTTACTGGAACAGTTTCTGAGGAAATAATTTCCTGACCAACAACTAAACCTTTGGGTGCAATAATATACCTGCGCTCACCATCTTTAAACAGAACTAATGCAATATTAGCAGTTCTGTTCGGATCGTATTCGAGACGTTCAACAACTCCAGGAATATCAATTTTATTCCTTTTAAAATCAATAACACGGTAGTGTTGCTTATGACCCCCACCGATATGACGCGTTGTTATACGTCCCTGATTATTACGACCGCCACTTTTACTATTTTTACTCAGCAAAGGTGCAAATGGTTTGCCTTTATGTAATTCATCATTCTTGATGCGCACTACAAACCGTGATCCCGGTGACGTCGGTTTTGACTTTACAATCGCCATGCTTTCTACCGTTTCCTATTGATTTATCACTTAAAATAAATTAAGCAGCAGAGAATTCTATGTCATGACCAGACTTAAGCTTTACGTAAGCCTTTTTCCAATCTGATCTTCGGCCCAATGAACCACCTACACGTTTCTGTTTGCCTTTCACGTTCAAAACATGAACAGAATCAACTTCTACACTAAACATTATTTCTACTGCATTTTTAACTTGTTTTTTTGTCGCCTGTTTTTGCACTTTAAAAACAAATCTTTTATTTTTTTCAGCGGCGATAGTACTCTTCTCAGATATAATGGGTGCCTCAAGCACACTCGCCAACCGGTATTTGTCCACACTCATGCCAAGCGCTCCTCTAATTGCTTCAACGCACCTGGTGTAGCTATAACTTTATCGGCAGCAACTAATAGCACAGGACTTAAATTTGCCGCCTCAATTACCTCAACATAAGGGATATTTCTTGATGCTAAAGCAAGATTCTCATCCACACTTTCAACAACAATCAATATTCGTTTTGCGTCAATATTTTTTAATTTTTCATAAAACGCTTTCGTTTTAGGAGTTGCAGGAAGAATATCGCTGCTCACAGCTAAACGGTCTTGCCGCAGCAATTCAGAAAGAATCGAGCGAATCCCTACACGAAACATTTTTTTGTTAAGTTTTTGTTCATAATTTCTTGGCCTTGCTGCGAAGGCAACGCCGCCTGTCCGCCAAACGGGACTGCGTGTTGTACCTGATCTAGCACGACCGGTGCCTTTTTGTCGCCAGGGTTTTGCACCGCCTCCACTGACATCAGAGCGAGTTTTTTGTGCTTTTGTACCTGCGCGTGCTCCAGCCAAATATCTAGTAACCAATTGATGAATCAATGCTTCATTAAAAGACTGACCAAAAATTGCTTCATTAACCTCTACTTTTCCTGCAGAGTCTTGTTCATGTAAAACAGGTATTTGCAAACCCATAGCTTAACCTTTATTTTTTAATTTCATTGCGGGAGTAATAATTACATCACCGCCTTTTGCGCCAGGCACAGCACCTTTTATTAAAATCAAATTTCTTGTTGCATCAATGGCGTGTATTGTCAAATTCTGGATTGTTGTCTTAACGGCACCGAGATGACCTTCCATTTTTTTGCCCTTAAATACGCGCCCTGGTGTTTGGTTCATACCTATAGAACCCAATACCCTGTGCGAACGAGAGTTACCATGCGTGGCATCCTGCATTCTGAAATGATGCCGCTTTACCCCGCCAGCAAAACCTTTACCAATACTTTTACCCTGAACGTCAACCACTTGACCTGCTGAAAAAATATCCAAGGATAATTCAGAACCGGCTGATAAATCAACGCCTTCTCCTTCTTCGAGTCTAAATTCCCAAAGACCTCTTCCAGCCGTCACATTAGCCGCCGCATAATGGCCTGCCATTGCTTTATTAACTCTTGAAGATTTTTTATCGCCCGCTGTCACTTGAATAGAACGATATCCATCAACTTCAACTGTTTTAACCTGAGTAACTCTGTTAGAATCAATCTGGAGAACAGTAACAGGTACCGATGAACCATCTTCAGAAAAAACCCTGGTCATACCACATTTACGACCTATAAGACCTATTGACATCTGCCAATTCCCCTACCCTTAATTCAACTTTATTTGAACATCAACACCCGCAGCAAGATCCAATTTCATCAATGCATCTACGGTTTTCTCTGTTGGCTCAACGATATCCAGCAATCTTTTATACGTTCTTAATTCATACTGATCTCTAGCATCTTTGTTAACATGCGGGGAAATCAGAATCGTAAAACGCTCTTTTTTAGTAGGCAAGGGAATAGGACCTTTAACTTGTGCACCCGTTCTCCTTGCTGTTTCTACTATCTCACCAGCCGATTGATCGATCAATTTATGGTCAAAGGATTTCAACCGGATTCTGATAGTTTGATTAGACATATCTCTTACTCGATTATAGATGCAACAACGCCCGCACCAACTGTACGACCACCTTCACGAATTGCGAAACGCAAGCCTTCTTCCATGGCAATGGGCGAAATCAGCTTGACTTTGACAGAGATATTATCCCCCGGCATGACCATTTCAACACCTTCAGGCAGATCAACCGCGCCGGTTACGTCGGTGGTTCTAAAATAGAACTGTGGACGATAGCCATTAAAGAATGGCGTATGACGCCCACCCTCTTCTTTTGACAAAACGTAAATTTCTGCATTGAAATGCGCATGTGGCTTAATCGTGCCTTTGTGCGCCAAGACCTGTCCACGCTCAACATCGTCTCTTTTGGTGCCTCTTAACAGCAGCCCAACGTTATCACCGGCTTCGCCTTGATCAAGCAATTTACGGAACATTTCAACACCGGTAACCGTCGTGGTTACTGTCGGCCTGATACCCACAATCTCAACTTCTTGACCCACTTTAATAACACCGCGCTCTATACGGCCAGTTACCACGGTACCGCGACCTGAAATAGAGAATACGTCTTCAATAGGCATCAGGAATGCGCCATCCACTGCTCTTTCCGGCAACGGGATGTAGCTGTCCAAGGCTTCAACCAGTCTGACCACTGACGGCATGCCGATTTCACTTTCGTCACCTTGCAATGCCAGTAATGCCGAGCCCTTGATGATAGGCGTGTCATCACCGGGGAATTCGTACATATCCAATAATTCTCTGAGCTCCATTTCCACCAGTTCGATCAACTCTTCATCGTCAACCATGTCAGCCTTATTCAGGAATACCACGATATAGGGAACACCTACCTGTCTTGACAACAGAATGTGCTCTCTGGTTTGCGGCAT
>JBAQEN010000251.1:0-1988 GCA_049286765.1 Methylococcaceae bacterium | reverse complement strand
GTACATCGCTATTGAATTAATAAACTTGATGGAAATTCAACATAAAAGCTAATACGCAATCAGTTTTTAGGAACCTGTATCGAGGCGGTGTTAACAGAGACTCAGTACCGCTGGAGCACTTTAATCGATATAGATTCCCCCTACCTCCCGGCATCGACAGCTACGATACAAGCTTGACGCGCGCAATACAAGCTCTGAAAAGCGTCGCTCTTTCAACACTTTAATACAGTATGAGCAATTAAGCAGGAACACAACTGTGGTATTATTGACTCACACGGCAACAATAATCCCATTGAACAATGAGGGGTATTTCGAAGGAATGGGACTTTACTCATTAGCGTAATCGTCATGATGGCGATAGACGCTTTACACAACAATTTCAAAGGCGATTAATGATGCGTAAAACAACAATCAACCCACCCACAGAAAACAATTTATCTGCTGATCTGAACTTTCTAGATCTGGATCGTCTGGCGCAGGTAGAAATAAGTTCAGAATGCCAGGAACACCCCATAGAGTCTGCCTTGGTAGCAGATTCTGAATCAGGATGGCGGGCAGCCAGTTCCGGCGAACAAACCATACGCCTGGTTTTTGATCAGCCGCAGACAATTAAACATATCCATCTCAGGTTTGACGAACAGGATCAAGCCCGTACGCAAGAATTTGTTTTGCTTTGGCGCATGGATACTGAGGACTCTTTTCGAGAAATTCTGCGTCAGCAATACCATTTCAGTCCCCCGCTCACTACCCAGGAAATTGAGGATTATGCCGTCGAGCTCAAGCAACTCAAAGCGTTCGAATTAAGAATTATTCCCGACATCAGTGGTGGCGAAGCTTGTGCAAAACTTACCCGCTTGCGGCTTGCGGCAATCTGAATAATTGGTCTCCAGTCAGCGTTCTCATAATAGAAAGTCCGTTTGCAACAGCAAATATATCCTGGAGACCGGTCTCAACTAATTTTTCTAGCGCCATTTTTATGCTACGCAAACAGTATTAATTTCAGCTAAAATGCGACATTTTCTTTCTTGATATTACCAACCGATGGCTAAAGAAATTCGCATTGAAAGATGGAGCGGCACTGCTCTTCAGCACTATATACCTGAACTCGCCCGCCTTAGAATTGAAGTATTCCGCGACTTCCCTTATTTGTACGATGGGGATTATGACTACGAGAAAAAATACCTTCAAACCTATATTGATAATCCTGAAAGCGTTATCGTATTGGCATTTGACGGCGATAAAGTGGTCGGCGCATCAACTGCTATTCCAATGAAATATGAAACTGATCCTCTTAAAAAGCCCTTTCTTGAACATGGCTACAATCTTGATGAAGTTTTTTATTGCAGTGAATCGGTTTTAAATACGGATTATCGCGGTTTGGGTCTGGGTGTGCGGTTTTTTGAGCAAAGAGAAGCCCACGCTGACGATTTGGGTGGTTTCAAATTTATCACTTTCTGTTGTGTAGAAAGGCCCGTTGATCACCCTCGGCGTCCTGGCAATTATGTTCCGCTAGATCAGTTCTGGAATAAACGCGGTTATTTCAAACACCCGGAACTTCAGACAACCTACTCATGGAAAGACCTGGATGACACAGAAGAAACGCCCAAACCGATGACTTTCTGGCTTAAACATGAACGTTAAAATTGCAAGTGCACAGTACGACATCAGTTTTCTCGAAAATTGGCAGGCTTATCAAGAGAAAATTGCACGCTGGGTTGCAGAGGCCGCCTCACAAGACGCCAAAATACTGCTATTTCCTGAATATTTCAGCATGGAACTGGCATCACTGTTCGGCCAGGAGATTTATTCATCGTTAAGCAAACAGCTGGCGGCCATCCAGTCATTGCATAATGATTTTACGGCCCTGTTCAATCATCTGGCCCAAACATACCAGTGCATTATTCAGGCTGGGACATTTCCGGTACACATCGATTTCGGAATCTATCGAAACCGCGCTTATCTGTTTATGCCTGACGGCCGCTTTGATT
>JBAQEN010000250.1:0-1830 GCA_049286765.1 Methylococcaceae bacterium | reverse complement strand
ACTGCAATCAGCAGGATTATTGCCAGCCATTTTTGCCAGCGAAATCTTTCTTGTGTTTCTTCTTTGGTTTCTCCCAGCTTCATCAGTAGTCCAGTTCCGCGCGTTTTAACTATTTTAGGATTGCATTATCCTGAAAACTCCAGTCCATATCAAAGAAACAGCGAACAAATAAAAAATCATCGGGTTACAAAAGAAAACCTGGTTCGCTGTGCTTGATAGGCGAAAAAATCCCCGGTTTTCATTTCAATCAATACCCCCTCACTCAAAAAGTTGCGGGGTCTTTTGCGACATTGTTTCCCGTATTGAGCAGAGAAACGTGTATCGCGCAGTACGGATCTAACGGCCTCTTATCATTGACGACAATGTTATCTTGCCGGATCACATATTGACTTTTCCATTTGCACATGTCAGTTTACGTAAGCATAGACAGTCAGAAGCCGGCTCTCTGGTTAAGTTTTTCTCGCCAAACAACTTTTTCAGAATACCTAGCCTCGACGCATCCGATATTGCTGAGAAATACAGGCTAATACTGGAGGTTCTTTAGCCTATCACTTTAAATCGGATATTATAACAATACCGATTTTTCATAAGATAATTTGATCAGCACAGTAAAACGGATAGCTGAAGAAATCACACAAGGTTTGAATCAAGCACTACCCGGCTTGAATAAACCAGTTGTACGCACACTGTCATTGGCGATTGGCGCCATGATTGAAGGGCAAATACTGAATACGGTGGAGCTGTCCAATTTATTACCCCTGAACACTGAGCGTCAGGATAGGTGGGAACAATGGTTGCGACAGTTGTTAAAATCACCGGCATTACGCTACGAAACGGTGATGGCGCCGTTTGCACAAGAAGCGTTGAGGCATGCCGGGCGACAGGGGCAGGCCATTGGCTCAATGCAAAATGATTTGGGAAATCGGATGACTGTGCTGATAATCACCGTACGCATGGGAGACAGGTCGCTGCCTTTGGCGTGGTTGGCGGAAGCAGGTGCGGCTTATCGGTCTTGGCAAACAAAGAAATCTATTAGTTGAGGTGGATGTTATGTTGTAATATTAGCCAATATGATTGGCAGAAAAGTAGTGGATGGTTTTAAAAAGTCTATGCGCGTTTTGTTCGATGATTATCTTGAGCAATGGAATTATGTTACCGTCCCTCAACATGGCCGATCTTAGATTCGACTTAAGTTATTTTATGGACGTTCCTTAGTATGACTGATTCTCGCTGGAATCCTGAAAAACCATTGGTAATTACTGCTATTTGCGTTATAGGCATCATCAACGCAATCCAGATGATTAACCTGGTTTTTTCGCCGATGTCCAAACAGGTGGGCGCGATTTATCCGCTCTATTTTTCCTTGTCTGTTGTACTCAGTCTGGTCTGTATTGGCGGATTGTGGCTTCTAAAACGCTGGGCGGCACTCGTTTATGGGGCGTTATTAATCTGCAACCAAATCGTACTGCTGATGATGGGGTACTGGGAACTATCAGCGGCAATAATCCCAACTGTGATTATTCTGCTGATATATAAGTATTTGGATAGGATGTCTTAGGTTGGCAAACTAATTATTGACAAAGCGGTAAAACGAGTTAGAATGATCGGCTTTTTCGAGGTAAGCAAAACTACCTTGAGACCGGTTCAGAAAATAAAAGTTCACTGAACTGTTGACGAACTGAGATTGCTCTGTATAATAGACAGACTCAGCTGAGGGGTAACCCTCAACGCTCTTTAACAAAACGATCAAAATAATTTGTGTGGGTGCTTGTGCTGACTATTGGGTGTTTAAAAATAGTCGACACAAGAACAACACGTTAATTCAAGTAA
>JBAQEN010000249.1:0-9875 GCA_049286765.1 Methylococcaceae bacterium | reverse complement strand
ACCATCGGTACTGTATTCGAAACTGCCTTCGTGGGCGTTATTTTTTGCAGGTAGCTGGAGGTAGACACAGCCACTGATCCAGCCTTCTTCATGAATATGAGAAGTCAGATATCCGCCTTTATTCATGCGCAGATACCACGAACTGGTAAACTCGATCTCGCGTGGAAAACGCAAAATGATTTCATAACGGCTGCCGGCAAAGCGCTGCTGATAGTCCCGGACTTTTCCGCGGATAAGCGCGGCGAGCTTCTGGTAAGAAGACTCGGAACGCTGGAGTAAGTTGCCGGCGGACTGCATACCGTAATACAGGCGCCCTTGCTTTCTTTCTGCGATCGCAAGATGCCGGATGTCGTGCAATAGCTTCTTGAGTAGCGGACTATCGGGCTGGGCCAATTCATCAATGCGCGTATGCACAACATAGTCCATCGGCTCCTTGCAAAAGTTATAAGTGTCCTCCAGGCGGAAATTCGTCGCATAATGCGTCGATAAAGTGCCAAGCAAAACGGAAGCATGTTGCCCATGAGCAGTTAGCTGATCGAATTTATACTTGAAGACTTCGAATTGCCCGGTTTTATAGAAGCATTGCAAGGCACGGTCTTGTGCATCGGCAAAATTCGATCCTTCAAAATAAGGGATGGCCTCCTGCAACCGGTCCGCCAGACAGAAAAATTCGCCCAAATTGTACTTGGCGCGATCATGGTTGGGCTGGGCAGTCAGCGTCTGTTTATAGCAACGGATGGCTTCATCCATTTCACCACGGTCGCGCAAAGTCTCGCCCAGATCATTCCAGGCATCTGCAAAGTTTGGATCAAGCCTGACGGCTTCGCGAAATGCCCTGATAGCATCTTCATGCTCGCCCTGATCGTGCAACGTCGTGCCCAGGTTGAAATGTCCGCGTGCATCCGGACGCAGAACCAGTGCCTTGCGATAACATTGCTCGGCTTTCTCCAAATGCCCGCGCTGTTGCATGATGGTGCCGAGATTGCCTAGCGCTTCAAAAAATCCGGGTTCGATGTCAACAGCCTTTTGGTAATGGAGAGCGGCTTCCTGCAACAAACCCTGGGCTTGCAGCAAGGCTCCGAGATTAAAATGCGCCACCGTAAAGCCTGGCTTGAGTTGCAAGGCCTTACGGTAACTTGCGATCGCATCTTTGGTTTCGCCGATCTGAGAGAGTATCACGCCAAGATTAAAATGGAGCTCCGCAATGCGCGGATCAATCGAGAGCATCTTGCGAAAACTGGTAACAGCTTCGCGGTATTTGCCCTGTGCCTGTTGGCATAAGCCAAGAATGTTGTAGAGTGCAAGCACATCAGGATACATTGCAAGCATGCTCTGCGCCCTGGCTTCAGCCTGCGGCAGGAGACCGCTCTGAAAAAGTTGTTGCAGCGCTTGAATTTCAGTCGGATGCGGTTGCCTTGGCTGCTTGGACTGCTTTTTCATGAAAAATTGCCTTATTCGTGATTACTTGGTAAAAGTCTAACACAAGCTGATTATGCCGTCAGCATCCTGAAAAGTACGCAATCGATCCCTGCCCGGCTAAGATGCAGTTATGATTGAAATAGGAAAAAGAAAGTGGAATTCAGTCCAATAAGCTAAAAATTCAAATAACATTTTGCCATCCCTGTAAATGCATTATTCTGGCTTTTCAAAATGTTCATTGGTAATTCAGATTCACTTTGATATTCTGTAATTTCAAATAACTATAAATAGAGGAACGTACCATGCGAAACAAGGCCCTTTTACTGGTTACATTATTATTTGCTTCCAGCTCAGTGCTGGCCGAGCAAAGCGTACTTGGCAACGCCGGCAAACAATTATTGAAAGATACCGCCACCTCTGCGGCTCCAAAAGAAGCCGTTGAAGGCGTCGAATCGGCTGGCCAGACGCTGGAAAGCGCCAAAAAATTAAAAGGAAGCGTGAAAAGCGCTCCAGATGCACTCAAAGATCAAGCGCAAGACATGGCAACCGAATCTGCCAAGCAAAAACTGAATGAAGCAGTTCCTGAAGAAACAAAACAAGGCCTCAAAACAATAGAGAGCACTACAGAAACTGCGAAACAACTAAAAGGTACTGTCCCTAAATCCACCAGTGAAGCCACCAAAGCAATTAAAGGTAAGGCACAAGAAGAGGCCACAAAGAAAGCACTCGACATGTTGCAGTAATCTTTATCAGATTCTTTATCGAATGAAGGTTCAATGTTAATTGGAGTTCTATTTTGTTAAAGTCAGGTAGAGTAAGTTGTGAATAATCACTAACCGCCCTTGAAGGTAAACACAGCGTACCCTGCCTGGATTCCATTAATTGGTCCCTTCTCCTGTACCAACAACACGCTCTACATCGTCATCACCATCGATGCCTCCAGACGATTCGGTCAACATGCAGCCGGGCGAAGAGCAAAATATTTTCGCAAGTGTTTCCAGTTCAACTACGGTGGTCCAGGCAGAACTGACCGGTCTGATTCCTGACTTTCTGGCAGCCTATCCGCAAGTACAGCCAGGGCTTATGAATTTTCGTTCAATTTGATAAGTCTCGCGACTGAATCAATCCAGCTTGTTTATCTAAAAATCCATCTATTCTTGCCTATTCCAACCCGAATTTTGGCTCGATTTTTTATCTCCAAAATTGTCCTGCAAAGCCTCAAAAACATAAAAAATATATTTTGCTGTAACGATTTCATTAAAAAGTCATATTCGTTCTATACATTAGCTCTGGGCAACTTTTCTTGCTGACCCGAGTAGCCATAGTTCCAATTTATAAAATCAGCACAGTTGGCTACATACTCCAACACCATGACGACTATAAATAGATACCATCCAGGGGAAATGACATTGAGAATTGCGTTCATCAGCGATGCCTGGCATCCACAAATAAATGGCGTTGTAACAACCATCGCAAATACTTGTTCAACTCTTGAACGATCGGGGCATCAAATTAAACTCATTACCCCGGATCAATTTAAAACAATTCCCTGTCCAACTTACCCTACAATTCGATTAGCGCTTGCCTGTCAAAAAAAATTAAATAGGCTACTGAATGAATTCATCCCTCAACGCATCCATATAGCCACGGAAGGACCATTGGGAATAGCAGCGAGGCGATATTGCCTCAAACGGAATCTGGCATTCACTACTTCATTTCATACCTTATTTGCAGAATACGTTAATTTACGATTTAACATTCCTGTTTCCTGGGGTTATGGTTTTTTACGTTGGTTTCATGCACCGGCAAAAAAAATCATGGTTGCGACTTCATCAGTAGCATCTGATTTGAATGCAAGGGGGTTTAAAAATAGCCTGGTCCGCTGGTCTCGTGGTGTCGATCCTGATCTTTATCATCCAAAGGATAAGGCTTTTATAACGCTGCCTCGACCCATATCTATGTTCGTTGGAAGAGTAGCCATCGAAAAGAATATTGACGCATTTTTATCGCTGGATATTCCAGGAACAAAAATTGTGGTGGGGGATGGGCCACAGCTAAAAGAACTTAAAGCAAATTACCCTGAAACGGTTTTTGTAGGTTTTCAGACAGGTGAATCCTTGGCCAACTATATGGCTGCCGCGGATGTGTTCGTATTCCCCAGTCGCACCGATACCTTTGGCATAGTCATGCTTGAGGCTTTAGCTAGCGGAGTGCCTGTTGCGGCTTTCCCGGTAACAGGTCCCGTGGATGTGATCACTAATGATACAGTGGGTAAGCTTGATGAGAACCTAAAGAAGGCGGTTAACGAGGCATTGCAACTGGACGCCCGGGACTGTCGAAATTATGCACTCAACTATTCCTGGGGAAATTGCACCGAGCAATTTCTTAATAATCTGGTCCCTGCTTTTGCAGAAAATAGAGCAACTGGTAAGTAATTTAATAGCTGAAATTTTGTACACTAAATCTTGTTTAGCTCAAAGCCGGTAAATGTTTTAAAGATAAATAAGTTTTGCAGCAGAATCGATTCGATTCCTGTTTATTAGCCTAATTCAAGTTCGCCATGGGTGCTCAGGTAAATCAGTAACACCGATGACTTTTACCCCCGCTTTGGCAACCTGATGGTCGTTTTCTACCGAGCTGCCGCTAACCCCAATTGCACCAATTAATACTCCATTTTCGTCGACGATAGGAACGCCGCCTGGAAAAGTAATCAGTCCATCGTTAGAGTGTTCAATTCCATAAAGTGGTCCGCCGGGTTGTGATAGCGCACCGATTTGTCCCGTATCCATGCTGAAGAAACAAGCCGTCTTGGCTTTTTTGATTGCAATATCCACGCTACCTACCCACGCACCATCCATTCTAACGAATGCCTTTAAATCAGCGCCGGAATCAACAACTGCTATACACATACGCGTGCCGATTTTTTCTGACTCATAGATGGCTGCCGCCATCGCTTTTTCCGCCTGTTCGAATGTTACATGCATAAATTTATCCCTCACTAATCTTTAAATTAATTACCCGGCTAAATCAAAAAACCTCAAAAACCTATTTGAGATATCTGTCTCGTCACAAATCGGAAGCCGTGTGTAATGCAGTCTCGGGATTATGCCTTCACCCGGGAAATTTTTAAAACAATGGATAATTCTTTCAGTCGGCGCATAATCTTGGCTAAATGCACGCGGTCTTTAACAGTTAAGGTGATCAAGTCGACACAAACCCTGTCATCCTGATCGACAACGGTAACATTTTCAATATTTGAATCCAGTTCGGATATAATCGAGGCAATTGTTGCCAATGAACCACGTTGATTAAGCACACTAATGCGAATTTCTGCGGAAAAAACGCCGACCACATCAGTACTCCATTCCACATCCAGCCAACTGGTGTATGTTTTTCTAACCAAAGAACGATTACGGCATTCGTGATGATGCACCACAATACCTTTGCCGGGATTAAAGTATCCTATTATCGAATCACCCGGTATCGGTCTGCAACATTTGGCCAGGGTGATCACCATGCCTTCTGTGCCCTTTATAATCAGCGGTGTTTTCTGGATTTGATCATTGTCATTCAGCTTAATATTGGCATAAATATCATCCTGAGTGAGTCGTTTTGCGATCAAAAACGGCATTTTATTGCCCAGACCGATATCTTCCAGTAATTCGTTAAATGACTGCATACCCGTCACTTCAAGCAACGCCTGGATTCGGCTTTCTTCGATATTTTCCAGATTCAAGTGCATGACTTGCAGTTCTTTATCTAATAACCTCCATCCTAAACTGATAGCTTCCTTTTGTTTAAAGTGTTTCAAAAAATTACGAATGCTTGAGCGCGCTTTTGCGGTAATGACATAATTGAGCCAAAGCGGGTTTGGTCTTGCCCAGGATGCAGTAATCACCTCTACTGTCATCCCGTTTTCCAGCTTGGTTTGTAAAGGTACCAACTGTTTATCAATTCTGGCAGATACGCAGGCGTTACCAATATCGGTATGCACAGCGTAAGCAAAATCAACAACCGTTGCGCCCTGGGGTATTTTAATAATGCCTCCCTTGGGCGTGAACACAAAAACTTCCTGCGGAAACAAGTCAACCTTTAAATTATCAATAAATTCGAGAGAATCTCCTGCCGACTTCTGGATTTCCAATAAATCCCTTAGCCACTCATTGGCCCGTGCCTGAAACTTTTCGGTTTTACCGTCCTCGGATTTATAAAGCCAATGCGCTGCAATGCCCGATTCCGCCATGCGGTGCATTTCGTGAGTTCTGACCTGGATCTCAATAGGAACGCCATAGGGACCGATAAGAACGGTGTGTAATGATTGGTAGCCATTGGCTTTAGGCAACGCGATATAATCTTTGAAGCGACCCGGAATAGGTTTATACAAGTTATGAATGACACCTAAAACCCGGTAACATGAGTCAACATTATCGCAAAAAATTCTGAACGCATAGACATCAAAAACCTCTGACAAAGACACTTTTTTTTGAAGCATTTTTTGATAAATGCTGTAAAGATTTTTTTCTCTTCCTGAAACATCGCAATGTAAGTTGGCCTGCTCTAAACGTTTTTTTATTGCGCTTTCAATAGTGTCAACAATTTTATGACGGTTACCTCTCGCTTTTTTTAGAGCATTGTTTAATATAGCGTAACGCCGTGGATACATCGCCTCAAAACTCAGCGATTCCAGTTTGTGCCGGATTTTATTCATCCCCAGGCGATTGGCAATCGGAGCGTAAATATCCAGTGTTTCACGTGCAATACGATATTTTTTTTCTGAACTCATAACACCTAATGTTTGCATGTTATGCAGGCGGTCAGCCAGTTTGACAAGGATGACGCGCAAATCTTTACCCATTGCCAGAAACATTTTACGGACATTTTCCGCTTGCGCTTCTGCTTGGGTCGTCTTACTGTCAATTTTGGTTAATTTAGTAACACCATCAACCAACTCTGCAACTTCTTCACTGAACAACTGAGCCAGTTCCTTTTTACTGACTGCGGTATCTTCAATGACATCGTGCAAAATTGCTGCCATAATGCCGCTGGCATCCATCCGCATTTCAGCAAGCGTAATGGCAACAGACACCGGATGGCATATATAAGGTTCGCCGCTTTTACGAAATTGATCGGCATGGGCAGCCGCACTAAACTCATAAGCGCGAATGCAATCCTGAATTTGATTTTGATCCAGATAGCCGGACAAAGTCGTGCATAAACGCTGAATGAGATCATCCTGAAGGCGTTTCGGCTCGATAGTGTCGGCTATTTCCAACATAAACCTTTAGTGTCAGAACATGGGATTGTGATTGTGCGTTTCGCCAACTCGATGCAACAAATTTATGTTCTCTGTAGTCACATGACCTGCTGCAATTTCGCGTAACGCAAGAACGGTATCTTTATCTTTTCCGCGTGGAAGAAATTCAGTCGCGCCGTGACTTAGTTGACGCGCTCTCGCACCCGCTAACAAAACCAGTTTGAAACGGTTTTCTACATGCTCCAAACAATCCTCAATAGTAACTCTGGCCATTTTTTATCCCCTAATTTAAAATTTAAACCTGTTTGACCAGGATGAACGGAAATATGTTTCATTTATTCCCAAACTTAACCATACGACATTAAAAAACAGTAAGATCAATTACCTTAAACTATTAAGCCCGTGATTTTAATATAGCTACGGCGGGCAGCTCTTTGCCTTCAAGGAATTCAAGGAATGCTCCACCACCCGTAGACGTGTATGAAACTTGATCATTAATGCCGTATTTATCGATAGCCGCCAAGGTATCGCCACCGCCAGCAATTGAAAAGGCACTGCTTTCGGCAATTGCTGTTGCCAATGCCTGGGTGCCGTGACTGAACTGTTCTATTTCAAACACTCCAACAGGACCATTCCAGACAATAGTACCCGCAGATTTCAGCATTTTAGCATAGTGCATGGCAGTATCAGGACCTATATCCAAAATCAAATCATCTGCTTCAACATCTTCAACTTTCTTTACTGTGGCGATTGCAGTTTCAGAGAATTCTTTGGCGCATACCACATCAACGGGTATAGGAATATCAGAGCCCGCTTGCTTGGCGGCAGCAATTAATCGTTGTGCTTCTTCTATCAAATCGGCCTCATAAAGCGATTTACCTACTGGAAAACCAGCGGCCGCAATAAAAGTATTGGCAATACCACCACCGACAATTAATTGATCTACCTTTTCCGATAGTGATTTTAAAACCGTCAATTTAGTAGATACCTTAGATCCGCCGACAATAGCTACTAACGGTTTAGTGGGCGTTTCCAATGCTTTGCCCAAAGCCTCCAGTTCACTGGCTAATAAAGGGCCTGCACAAACAATCGGTGCAAACTTGGCGACACTATGCGTTGAAGCTTGTGCTCTGTGAGCAGTACCAAAGGCATCCATCACAAAAACATCACAAAGAGCTGCCATTTTCTTTCCTAACTCATCACTGTTTTGCTCTTCGCCGACATTAAAGCGCACGTTCTCACAAAGGACAATCTCACCTGGTGCAATAACAATTCCGTCCAGCCAGTCTTTTTCTAATCTGACTGGTTTGCCAAGCAATTCTGACAGGCGTTCGGCAACTGGTTTCAACGAAGATTTTTCGTCATATTGCCCTTCAACAGGACGGCCAAGATGCGACAATAGCATCACCGCCGCTCCTGCGGCCAAGGCTTTTTCAATAGTTGGAACACTGGCCTGAATACGAATATCGCTGGTTACTTTACCGTTTTTTACCGGCACATTCAGATCCTGACGAATTAATACTCGTTTTCCAGACAAATCCAGATCAACCATTCTTTGAATCGGCATATTTCACTCTCTTAAGTTTGTGTGTATAAAAAATATTAACTTTGTTTCCATTTGATGGAGCAACCCATGCTAGGAATCTGCTGCTCTGGGCCATGACCTGTTTCAGCTATCAGCTTCATGGCTTCAAATAAATCGCGCCGGGTATCAGCCGGTGCGGTTTCCTTACGACTGGCATCCAGACGACCTCTGTACTGCAATTCAAAGACAGCATTATACCCAAAAAAATCCGGCGTACAGACAGCATCGTACTGTTTAGCAACCTCTTGCGTTTCATCGAGTAAATAAGGAAAGCTAAAATTCAGCCGTTCGGCGAGCAACTTCATGTTGTCGAACGAATCTTCGGGATACTCGGCAGTATCGTTGGACATAATAGCGACAGATTCAATGCCAAACTGTTTTAGCTCATGGCTATCTCTGACAATCCGTTCTTGTACAGCTTTAACATACGGGCAGTGATTGCAAATAAACATAATCAATAAGCCCTTTTCGCCCATACATTGTTGTAGCGACCAGTTACGGCCGTCAACGCCAGGTAAAATAAAATCGATCGCTTTTTTGCCAAAATCACATATTGGCGTTTCTAGTGATACCATCGATGCACCTCATATATTTATCATTTTAAAAAATTATTTGGCGGAATCTGTTTATTAGCTCAAGTGTTACTGTACATCAAAATACAAGTGTTTTTTATTTTTTTCGCAGTCCGTGTACGCCGCTGGTTTTACGAGTGCACAGGTATTTCTAATGCCTGTTGCTTTAATTCATGCCAAAATATGGCTTATAACTTAAGATTAAATCGAGAAATTATGAAAATTGCAATTTTATCCCGAAACACTAAATTATATTCAACCACTCGATTGGTTGAAGCCGCACAGGCACGCGGACATCAGGTAAGGGTTCTCGATGTATTGCGCTGCTATATGAACATTACCTCGCATAATCCGTCCATTCATTATCGAGGAGAAGACCTAACCGGATTTGATGCCGTTATTCCTCGAATTGGAGCTTCAGTGACTTTTTATGGCACTGCAGTTCTAAGACAATTTGAAATGATGAATGTGTTCCCCTTAAATGAATCCGTAGCCATATCACGATCCAGGGATAAATTACGCTCAACCCAGTTGCTTGCCAGAAAGGGTATCGGTTTACCAGTAACAGGTTTTGCCAATAACCCGGACGATATTACCGATTTAATCGATCAAGTTGGCGGTGCGCCTCTTGTGATTAAATTATTACAAGGTACACAAGGAATCGGCGTGGTTTTGGCCGAAACACATAATGCTGCTGAAAGTGTTATTCAGGCATTTATGGGGCTCAAGGCCAACATTATGGTACAGGAATTTATTAAGGAAGCGGGTGGCAGTGACATTCGCTGTCTTGTAATAGGTGATAAAGTGGTTGCCGCTATGAAGCGACAGGCTTCAGAAGGTGAGTTTCGTTCCAATCTGCATCGCGGCGGCTCCGCCTCTTTAATACGTTTAACACCTGAAGAACGCTCTACTGCGGTACGTGCCGCAAGAATCATGGGGCTGAATGTCTGTGGTGTCGACATGCTGCGCTCCAATCATGGTCCGGTTATTATGGAAGTCAACTCATCTCCAGGACTGAAAGGTATTGAAGCGGCCAGCGGTAAGG
>JBAQEN010000248.1:0-1913 GCA_049286765.1 Methylococcaceae bacterium | reverse complement strand
ATATTACGTACTGTTGCTGCTTTTGCAGACGGCCGTGATCGGCGTCTTCGCTTCGATGGACCTGTTTTTGTTTTACCTGTTCTTCGAAGTGTCGCTTGTGCCGATGTACTTCCTGATCGGAATCTGGGGTGGCGAGAACCGCCTGTATGCGGCGATCAAGTTTTTCCTTTACACACTGGTGGGGTCGGTGGTGATGTTACTGGGCGTTTTGAAGATGTATTTTCTGACGCAGGACACGGCGCTAACCGGGCAGATCACGCAAGAGACTATCAATCTGCTCGCTGGTAACAAACAGGCAGCTGACCTTGTTACCAGCACGCTACAGGCAGCAGCGACCAATCCGTCCGGTCCAACTGGTACGTTCAACATCCTCCACATGCAAGCCATGGGATCCGTAATGCCTATGGGCACAATGCAGATTCTATTGTTCATCGCCTTCGCGCTGGGCTTTGCCATTAAGGTGCCGATGTTTCCCTTTCATACGTGGCTGCCCGATGCTCACGTGGAAGCACCGACAGCTGGTTCAGTGATTCTCGCCGGCATTCTGCTGAAACTCGGAACGTACGGTTTCTATCGCTTCAACCTCCCGATGTTCCCCGGAGCCTCGAAGGACCAAAGTACCTGGGTTACCAGTTATGGCACCTTTGGCGTGCGGACTGTCATCGTGTTCCTGGCTCTTGTGAGCATCATTTACGGCGCCTTAGCGGCCATGTATTTCGTCGTTAAGAAAGATGGCGATGTGAAGAAGCTGGTCGCTTATTCGTCTGTGTCGTCGATGGGAGTGGTGATGCTCGGATTGTTTGCGCTCAACCCTAACGGCATCAACGGCGGCGTTTTGCAGATGGTCAATCACGGCATCTACTCAGGCGCGCTGTTTCTGCTGGTTGGAATCATTTACGAACGCCGCCATACACGCAACGTTGCTGAGTTTGGCGGACTGTCGCATGTGATGCCTGGTTATGCCGCGATTTTTCTGGGAATGGTTATGACCGCGATTGGCTTGCCTTTATTGGCAGTATTCATTTCCGAGTTCTTGGCGCTGCGAGGAGCGTTTGAGGCCAATCCTTACTGGGCTGCCTGGGGTGCGCTCGGAATCATTCTCAATGCCGGATACTTTCTCTGGCTCTACCAACGAATGTTTTTCGGCAAAATCGAGAATCCAAAGAACGAGAAGCTGCCCGACTTAAGCATTCGCGAGTGGGCCTACATGACCCCACTCATGATCCTCGCGCTGTGGATTGGCATCTATCCAAAACCTTTTCTCGAGTACATTCAACAGCCCGTGAATGCCATTGTGAAACAGGTCAGACCGGATTATGTGATTCCCAGCTCAGTGCCGGCGCAGCCAGAACGAGCGCAGAAGTAATTGCCGATTTCCAATTGCCAATTGCCGATTGAAGAGAAGAGCAAAGTACAAAGCACTAAAGACCACTGACCACTGACAACTGACAATGTTTCTCCTGCAAGCCAACACCACCACGCTCATTAGCGTCTCCGATCTGCAATTGATTGTGCCGGAGTTGATTCTGACTGCTTGCGCGTGCGTTGCGCTGGTCATGGAAGTGATACTTCCGTATCGCAAGAGCAAACTCACGGCCTACTTTTCCCTGGTCGGCGTGGCACTGGCCTTTGTTTCACTTGCAGTGCAGTGGTGGTACGTGGGTACTTCGCTGCCGCTCAATGGATTCTACGGGATGGTGCGAATTGATGGATTCGCACTCCTTTTCAAAGCGATCTTTCTCGTCTCGGCCGGTTTGGCTATTGGCATATCTACCCGATACCTGGATATCGAAGGAGAACAGCATGGTGAATACTATGCGCTGGTTCTCTTTGCGACTGTTGGAATGATGTTTCTTGCCTGCGGCTACGATCTCATTTCGCTTTATATCAGCCTCGAGTTGATGGCCCTCACA
>JBAQEN010000247.1:0-2532 GCA_049286765.1 Methylococcaceae bacterium | reverse complement strand
GTCGTAGTATTCCGTCATACGGAGGTCGTCGGGGATGAGCAGCAGCGCCAGGAAGTTCATCGTCCCCGTCAGTAGGAGGCTGTACAGGAACACAAGAAACGCCGCTTTCTTGAAATTGGCCAATTTTGGTGCCTCCACCTCGCGGTATACCTGGGCCAACGCTTCTTCACCGCTCATCGCCAGGATTGAATGCCCGAAGGCGATGATCACACCGATGATGCCAACCAGACTCAACCAGCTCGCCGGATCGCGCAACGGCTCGGCCAGAGCCGGAAAACGGCCGATAAAACCGAGCGGGTCTTCTTGTTCGCCTGTCACGTGGTTAATCTTCGGCACCACCTCGCCGGTTTTGTCGATCTCCACCTTCTTGTGCAGGTCAGGAGCCGCAGAGGGAACGGGATTAACTGTCCCCTTGACGGCCAGCGTCACACCAGACCAGGTCAGCATGACCGCGCCCATAACCGTGATGGCAATCATGATCTTGAGCGCTTTGCCGCTCGACGTAGGGATGCCGAGTAAGTTCTGACGGAGGAAATACAGGGTAATGACACAGCCGATGAGCACCGATCCCACACTCTTGACCACCTGCCTGATTCCCTCATCGATGGAGACGTCTCCATAGCCCGCCAAGATATCCAGGCCGAGGCCAACAATGTATTGGCCTGCCGACACGCCGCTGATCGGCCCGGTCAGGATGTAGTCGAACAGCAAGGCCGAGACGGAGAGCTTGGCGAGAAAGCCGCCCATAGCCTCTTTGACCACGCGATAGACGCCGCCCCGCACGAACAGCGCGCTACTCTCGATGTACGCAGCACGCATGGCGTAGCTGAACAACAGTACAGCAACGATGAACCAGGGTGCGGCCTTCCCGATCGCGGTTTCGACGATTGCCCCGATGTAATACACCGTGCTGGACATATCACAAAGTACGACAGCTGCGGTGCGCCAGTAGGAGATGAAGGTGAACATCACGCTGCTGACGACAATGACCTGCGTCGCCCGACCATGCCGCCGACCCGAAGCTGATTTATCTGAAATATCCGACATGGCCCTGTCCTCCTAGCTTCGAGATCACCCATTAAACGCCCATTGAAAAAGGGAATGCTACCCTTTTTTATTCTTTGGATGACCTAAGAAACGATAATGTAACGGTCTGCCTGCAATCTTTTCCAATCCTCGAATAAATTTCTCTGCTCCACAGGGAAGCCCTTTTTTCAACCTTTCGTCTGCATTTTGTCATCAGTCAAAAAGTAAAACAAAAATTCACCTTACCGGCCTAGATGTCGATTCTCAATAAGGAATGAAATCGACATTACTAGCTTGAGCACTTCTGATTTTTTTGGCGAGAGGTTCTGTAACCACGACGTGGAGGGTGGTTCTAAGAAAGAAGATATGCTGCCCCTGCCACATCTCTTCTTTCATTACCAATTCTCTTTTTTCATCATCAATGGATTTTCGTTTGCATACCGGACAAGTCGAAACAGGAATTCCCCCTGTTGGGTAATCAGACTCCGATCTCACTAGGATTTGATAATAGGTCCCAATAGAATCGTCGGGATTGTTGAGTTCAGCTTCATCTATAATTGCTTCCGGTTTACCTGAAAAAGGAATGGCCGGAGGTAACTTCACGTTTAGTTTTCCGATCTTTCGTAGTTGCACCGGAACAATATCAACATCGCCTGATAATTCATCAAATACTATTCTCTTCATTCTTTCAGAAACAACAAAGCTGCGTATGTTCGGCCACAAAAAATCTGCCGCCGGTTTTGAAGGAATGTCGAGATAAGCCGGTTGGAAATTATCTCCCGGCCTAAATGTAACAAAGGTATCCAATTCCTTTTCAAGATAGCCGGCTAACTCCTTCTGCAAGGTTGCATGTTCCTCGTCTGAAACCGGCCACCGGCTCATAAATCGTTTGTCATTTTGGATTTGAGGCGGTGCTGATACCGAAAGGATACGGCTGCCCCCATAGGTCGCCCCACAGCCCGCGCAAGTTAATCCAGGGAGCCTATAGATGTACTCCAAATTGCCATTGATGTGCAGGTCCTGAGAACTGGAACTATATTCCGGCGACCGCATTCGGAAAAATCGCAAGTTACACCTCGCTTTTTGTATACAGCATAAGCTTTCCAATCATCTGGCTGCACTGCCGTAAATTCTGTTGAATTAAAATTAACCCCTTGTCTGAGTCGATTGGAGTCTAACTCAACGGGATAAGACGCGCAAGCAAATACGATGATTAGCAGGGCAATCGCGCATAACAACACTTGAAAATAGAATTTGGATAAGGTAAGAAGCCTATCACTTTGATTTTAAATGATTGACAAATCAATACCTTTTATTTTCCATCACTTTTCAAGCATTAAAGAACCCAGAGTAAACAAGCAAAAGAAGAGTAGTTCACTCGCTGCGAGACAGGAGTCGAGTAGTCCCCAGAAGCGATAGGGCATGTGTTTTCACGGAGCGTTTTTTGCGTAGTGAAAATGCAGGCTTTACGAAATCGCGTCGAGTCATTGCGAAAACTATGTTGCA
>JBAQEN010000246.1:0-2156 GCA_049286765.1 Methylococcaceae bacterium | reverse complement strand
GGTTGGTCTGATTCGTTCGCCAGCTTGACCGCTGACGCTCTGAATTCTGCTGTATAAGTTTTCGGTTTTTCTTGGCTCATTTGGACTCACACTTTTTTCCGGATATTTTAAATAATCTGTCCGGTTTAGTGTAGCCACATCATAGTCAAGGTCTGCGGTCTCGAAATTGGAGAGCAGGTAGCGAACGACTTTCTTGTCCTGTGCCTCACAGACCTGCCTGGCATTGGCTCCGATCCGGTCTGTGCTGGCAATCAGCAGCCGCTTGTCGATGCCCTTGCGGTTGGACTCGCTGAGGAACTTGTCGACATCGTGCTTGGTAATGTCGTGGTCAGGCGAATAGCATTTGGCTTGAACTGCCCAGGTTTCACCGTTCTTATGCCTGAAGACAAGATCGATTCCGCAATCGATACCCCAGCGTTCCGGGTATTCATTCCACAACCAGACCTGATCAACCTGAGTTGACCATTCGGGATCATTTTTCAGGAACCACTTGGCAAAGCGTTCAAATTGCTTGCCCCGTTTTAAAGGGTCTTCGTCCAGGCTTTGGTAGAGTTCGAGAAAAGTAGCCACTGATTACAGTTTATTAATTTTATTTCCGTCTGATAATAAACCATCCTTAATATTATTCGCTGAAAATTTGATTATGAGTCGTAAGGTCGGTTTTGGTCGGACTACGTTATAGCCCAATGCTATCAATTTACTGAATACATCCCTTTCAAATGCTGCATCCTGTCATTTTTGGGCCGGCAACGTTGACCTCGCAGCTTGATCGTTTGGTTTTTAAATACAAAAGCAACAGTCTGCTTGAAAATTACCCGATCCTGCCTCATATTAGCAGTAACTTAAAAACTTTTCATAAGGTAAATATGATGCGGATGGATAAATTAACCAGCAAGTTTCAAACTGCACTAGCTGATGCACAAAGTCTGGCCTTGGGAAAGGATCACCAATTTATTGAGCCAGTGCATCTAATGTTAGCCTTGCTGGATCAGGAAGGCGGCAGTATCAAGCCCTTGCTGGCTCAACTCGGCATTAATACCCAATCGTTGCGCGCAGAGCTGACCAAGGAGTTAGCACGCATTGCTACTGTCAGCGGTTCAGGTGGGGATATACAGATCTCGAACGAATTATTAAGGCTATTGAATTTAACCGATAAGTTAGCCCAGAAACGTAATGATAAATTTATCTCAAGCGAGTTGTTTCTGCTTGCTGCTTGTGATGAAAAAGGCGTTTTAAATGATCTGCTCAAAAAAGCAGGCGTCATTAAGAAGAATGTCGAAATAGCGATAGATAAAATGCGCGGCGGTGAGGCGGTTGATGATCCGAATGCTGAAGATCAGCGTCAGGCATTAAATAAATACACAATCAATCTGACAGAGCGTGCGGCACAAGGCAAACTTGACCCCGTTATCGGCAGAGATGATGAAATTCGTCGAACGATTCAGGTTTTACAGCGCCGCACCAAAAACAATCCGGTGTTAATCGGCGAGCCCGGCGTGGGTAAAACGGCGATTGTTGAAGGCTTGGCGCAACGTATCGTTAATGGCGAAGTGCCGGAAGGTATTAAGGGCAAACAGGTGTTGGCTCTGGATATGGCTGCCTTGATTGCCGGAGCGAAGTTTCGCGGAGAATTTGAAGAACGTTTGAAGGCGGTTTTAAATGATCTCGCCAAACAGGAAGGCCAGGTGATCCTGTTTATTGATGAATTGCATACGATGGTCGGCGCGGGCAAAGCGGAAGGCGCGATGGATGCCGGCAATATGTTAAAACCCGCTCTGGCGCGAGGCGAACTGCATTGCGTGGGCGCAACCACGCTGGATGAATATCGCAAATATGTCGAAAAAGACGCTGCCTTGGAGCGTCGCTTTCAGAAAGTATTGGTTGATGAGCCTTCCGTTGAAGATACCGTGGCCATTTTGCGCGGCTTGAAAGAAAAATACGAAGTCCATCACGGCGTTGATATTACCGACCCGGCCATTGTTGCGGCAGCCAGTTTATCGTACCGGTATATTGCCGACCGGCAGTTGCCCGACAAAGCCATTGATCTGATCGATGAAGCAGCCAGCCGCATCCGCATGGAAATCGATTCCAAACCGGAAGAGATGGACAGGTTATATCGGCGTTTGATTCAATTAAAAATTGAACAGGTAGCGCTT
>JBAQEN010000245.1:0-3350 GCA_049286765.1 Methylococcaceae bacterium | reverse complement strand
CTTTTGTAAAACGCAATTTTATGAAAGCCGCTTCTATCGATAACTTAAAGCCAAGTAAGAGGTGGATGAGCTTATTTTTGTTTGCCCACCAATTACTTCGTTATTGTTGCTCGATCTGGTTTATTTACGATTGATTGATAGTGTAAAATTCATATTCAATATCCATTCATCGCGTAGTCACCTGCTTACCTGCCTTACAATGAGTGCCATAATTTTGCTGGATAATCGTCAGATCGTCGGTGTTGGTCAGTCCGTCAAGGTTAACGTCGTACCAACTGGACTTACCGCCATTTTCACTAAAATATTGCCAGCCAGCGATGTCTTTACTGTCGACGACGAGGTCCAGATTGCCGTCGACCTCACACTGGACGTAACGGCGTCCGCTTTTTTATTATAGGTACGCCATCAAAGCAGGCCGCAGTTTGAGCTCATAAAGCCGCTGAGAGCTTTTTTTAAGAAAACTGTTTTTCAAGAACCGCCAAGCCTGTTTAGTGATTTTAGAGAGTTTCTTGAAAAATGCTCGGTTATAGTTGCCTTCCCAGTTAACTATGTAATCCGTTTCTTTTTTCTCATGCCTTTTCTGTTGGGTTTGATGATCTTCCTCCAGCCCAAGTTCCTGTACTTTTTTATGCAGAAACAGCCGCATAAAAATATGCGTCTTATTTATAGTGGTTTATGGTATGTTTATTTTCCGCAATTATGACCGCGCAGAGTATTTCTCGGTAAAGTACATCGAGCTGTTGAGGGGCGGGTTATTTCTCTTATCAAGGCTTGATTTTCCAGCGGTTTTAGTTTTTTTAATCTTCATAAGTTTATATTGCCTGTCAAGTCGTAACTTCTATACTTTTAAATATAAATAGGAATCATTTGCGTCTTTATACTTGTTAGCGCTAAAATTCATGTACTTTTAATACGAGGATGTGCAATGAAAATCAGCAAAAAACAATTAATAAAAGGCGGGACACTAACAACACTAGTTGCATTAAGTGCTTCAGTTAGTGCCCTGGAAAAACCACAAACGATGGAAGATATGTGGAAAATTATCCAGGCGCAGCAAAAGCAAATTGATGAGATGAAAGCTGGTATGGTGGCAGCACCCGGGAAAACCGCTGTCGGCAATGTGCAAAATCAGGAGAACAAAGTCGCTGCCAGCAATGTACAGAAGCTGGAGCGTAAAACCGACATTCTGAGTCAGGAAGTTGAAAAATTGCGTACTAATCTGGCTATTCCGGAGGAGACTAAATATAAAAGTATGTACGGCTTGGGGCCTGCGGCATCGAAGGTTTATCAGGTAGGCAAAGGTCTGTCCCTTGGCGGTTATGGTGAGGCCAATTATCAGACCTACGTCAGCGACAAGGGTAATAATAACGACAATACCGATTTTGAACGTTTGGTTTTATATGTAGGTTATAAATTTACCGATAACATTCTTTTCAATAGTGAGATTGAGTTTGAACACGGCACAACCGGTGCAGGCGATGAAGATGAAGGCGAAGTTTCAGTAGAGTTCGCCGCACTGGATTTCTTTATTGATCCGATGGTTAATGCTCGCGCCGGTATGGTGCTTATGCCGATGGGCTTTATCAACCAGATTCATGAGCCGCCATTTTATTTTGGCAACAACCGCCCTGAAGTAGAACGGCGTATCATACCGACAACCTGGCGGGAAATTGGTGTCGGCCTATTCGGTGCTATAACACCTGAATTAACCTATACCGCTTATGTAGTTAATGGTCTGGATGCCCAAGGATTCAACTCTAACGGTATCCGTGATGGCCGGCAAGGAGGTGCTACAGCATTGGCCGAAAATTTTGGCTATGTTGCACGCATGGATTATACGCCTGATGCGTTGCCTGGCGTTTCTGTCGGTGGCTCAGCGTATGTTGGAAATTCGGGGCAAGATCAGGAATATGACGGACAAAGTCCCAATGTCTTTACCCAACTCTATGAAGCGCATGTGCAATGGAAATACCGTGGCCTGGAATTCCGTACTCTGGGTTCATGGGGACATATAAATGATGCGGGCACCCTCAGCGCAGCTAAAGGTCAAACTATAGGCTCACAAAACTACGGTTGGTACACCGAAGTTGGCTACGATGTATTGCCTTTGTTATTTAAAGATACATCCCAATATCTTGCTCCTTTCTTCCGTTATGAAAAATACGATACGATTGCCGAAGCTCCCAGCGGCTTTAAAGATAACCAAAATCTGGATAGACAAATCTTTCAGGTGGGCCTGCAATACAAACCTATCCCCAATGTCGTAATCAAGGCCGATTACCGCAACTTCAGTGCTGAAGAAGGCTCCGTGCCGGATGACTTTAACTTGGGCCTTGGATTTATATACTAGTATAACGGGATTTACCCGTTCATATAGTATGATATTAGCAAACCAGCCATCCACACAGTAAACTGTTTCTAATAAAACTGTTCGTGGTTCCTGCCGCCAGACTGATATTTCGAGTTTCCGGAATATTTGACTGGCGGTTTGGTTTTTGGCTAACACACAAACTAAACCTCAAAGCGCACGAATTCGAGTAATCGATATATATATATGAAAATAGTTAAGTTTATGCTTCTTTTAGGGCTAATGACTGGCATAAGCCCTTGCTTTGGAAAAATCTTTTATAGCAAAAACGAGGCGATGGAACTGGCATTTGGTAAGGGCAAGCAAGTTGAGCTGCTATCGCTATTTCCAGATGACAATCAAGTCGCCAAAATTCAGCAAGATGCCAAAGTAAAATTGGACTCAGGCTTATTTACGTTCTATGTTGGAAAAGATCAAGGCAAAATATTGGGTTATGCCGCGATTGAAACTAGCACAGTCAGAACCAAACCGGAGACATTAATGATTGTTTTAACACCCGATGGCGAGTTGAACAAGGTCTACACCCTTGCTTTTCATGAACCACCCGAATATCAACCGCCTGAACGCTGGTTTGAACAACTCTATAAACGCCCGTTAGCTGAAATGGATTTTAATAAAGGTGTAGACGGTATAAGCGGGGCAACCCTCAGTACACGATCCGCACTCAACAGCATCCGTAAAGTTATGGTGATTTATCAGGTTATGATAAAAAACGAGAGTACACACTGATGCGTTATTTTGTTACCGGAGAGCAACAACGTAAATCCCTGCTAAACGCGCTGGTGTTAATGTTTCTGGGTTATATAGCCCTATTGTGGGTCAGTAATGGCATGATGTATTTTCATCATATGGATTTGACACCCAGCTCAGTGATTGCTTATTATCTGGGTTCTGAAGAACAATTTACACAACCCAGGAGCTATCAGGGAATGCTGGAAGTTTCTCATTTTCATTTATTTTCGATGGGTATGTTGATAGTGAC